>JBIIIE010000148.1:0-6765 GCA_044235135.1 Roseomonas sp.
GCCCATGGCACCCAGCCCCAGAAAACCGATGCGTTCCATTTCCATGGCGCTGCCTTCCTCCCGCAATCAGAAGGGCAGTCTTCACCGGATTGCGCGCAGTGAATAGCCTCAGCCCGGCTTCCGCCCTGCCGCCAGGCGCGCCACCGCCACAAAGGAACGCGGCCCATCAACGCCGCCGGCGAAATAGGCGCGGCGTGCGATTTCCTTGATCGGCGGAATGCGTTCCGGCGGAAGTGCTGCGATGAAGGCGCCGGCGATGCCTTGCCCGCCCGCGGCCCAGGGGTCCCACCAATCCTCGAAATCCGAGAAATCCTGCCGAATGGCGATATCGCATTCCGTCACCTGCTCGATACCCGCTGCTTCGAACAATGCCGCCATGCGCCCAGGCGCGCCGACCGGGTCCGCCCAATAGCGCGCGCGAAACGCCTCGCCTTCCGGTTCGGTGATGGCGACGCTATCGGCAAAGGCGCGCAAAAAAGAAAAACCGCCGGTGAAATCCCACATGGCCGCTGCCACCAGCCCGCCCGGTTTCGTCACACGCAGCATTTCCGCCACGGCCTTGGCGCGATCGGGGACGAATTGCAGCACCAGCAGGGAAAGTGCCGCATCAAAAAACCTGTCGGGCAGATCAAGCGCGCAGAGATCACCTGCACGGAAATCGCCAGAAGGCACACGGGCGCGCGCGGCTTCCAAAAACGCTGTGCTGATATCAATGCCGGTGATGCGCGCCGTAGCGTCTCGCGCAGCCAGCGCATCCGAAAGCGCGCCCGTACCGCACCCCGCGTCCAGCACCGCCAAACCTGGCGGCAAGGCAAGCGCCCCCAGCATGGCATCCGCCAGTTTGCGAGACCACCTGCCCATGCTGCGTTCATAAGCCACGCCATTGGTAGCGGCGTAACCGGACACCGCGCCTAATCCTCATACCTGTAGCGGAAATTGCAGTGGCTCGCCCCGCCCATGATGGTTTGCGTGCGTTCCAGTTTCAGCTTCGGGTCATAGCCCTCACAGAACGCGCCATCACGATTGCAGGACAGGATCGCGCCCAATTCCGCCAGCCCCATGGCGCGATACATCTCGGCATAGCGGCAGCGCGTCACGTTGAAATCATAATGCTTGGCGTCCTTGCGCAGCGTCTCAATCTGCAACGCATCCCCCTTGGTCCAGAGCGGCTGGAGGGAGATGAAGTGTTCCAAGGATGGCTTGCCGTCCGGCCCCTGCTTCGCCATCTCGGCGGCGCTTTCCTTGGCGAGCTTGACGATGGCGGAGGACATAATGGCTTTCGCCTTATCCTCCCCGATCTGGGCCTTCATTTCCTCATAAATGCCCTTGGCAAAGGCGGCTTCGATCCGCCGTTGTTCAAGAATGCCTAAGCTTTGTTCGGCCATAAGCGCCTCCCCGGGGTTTGTCGGGCGAGCTTAGCCCGCCCGGCAAAACGGGCCAGCCCGAAAAAGACATAAAGGTATCTTTATATTCTTCTTTCCCTCTAGCCCCGCGCCCCGCCCCGTGTTACCCGCCCCGCCAGCATGAAGGAGATTTCGCCATGGCCGCCCAAGACTACGTGATCAAAGACCTTTCCCTCGCCGCCTGGGGGCGGAAGGAAATTTCCATGGCCGAGGATGAAATGCCCGGCCTGATGGCGGTGCGCGCCGAATATGGCGCCGCCCAGCCGCTGAAAGGTGCGCGCATCGCGGGCTGCCTGCACATGACCATCCAGACCGCGGTGCTGATCGAAACCTTGAAGCACCTGGGCGCCGATGTGCGCTGGTCTTCCTGCAATATCTTCTCGACCCAGGATCACGCGGCGGCGGCCATTGCCGCGACTGGCACCCCGGTTTTCGCCGTGAAGGGCGAAACGCTCCCGGAATATTGGGAATATGTGCAACGCACGCTGGAATGGGCCGATGGCGGGGAGCCTAATGTGCTGCTCGATGATGGCGGCGACATGACGCTGCTGGTCCATTACGGGCTGCGCGCCGAACAGGGCGATACCGCCTTTCTGGACAAGGCGACGAATGAGGAAGAGGAAGTCTTCTTCGCCCTGATCAAGAAGTGCCTGCAGACCAAGCCCGGCTGGTTCGCCAAGCTTGCGGCTTCCATCAAGGGTGTTTCGGAAGAAACCACCACGGGCGTGCATCGGCTTTACGTGATGGCCAAGGAAGGGCGCCTGCTGTTCCCGGCGATCAATGTGAATGACAGCGTGACCAAGTCGAAATTCGACAATCTCTATGGCTGCCGCGAATCACTGGTGGATGCGATCCGTCGCGGCACGGATGTGATGATGGCCGGCAAGGTCGCCATGGTGTGCGGCTTTGGCGATGTGGGCAAGGGTTCCGCCGCGTCGCTCCGCAATGCCGGCTGTCGCGTGATGGTGAGCGAGGTTGACCCGATCTGCGCCTTGCAAGCCGCCATGGAAGGCTATCAGGTTGTCACCATGGAACAGGCCGCGCCGATGGCCGATATTTTCGTCACCGCCACGGGCAATGTGGATGTGATCACGGTTGATCACATGCGCGCCATGAAGCACCGCGCCATTGTCTGCAACATCGGCCATTTCGATTCCGAAATTCAGGTGGCCGGGCTGCGCAACATGAAATGGGATAATGTGAAGCCGCAGGTGGATGAAATCGAATTCCCCGACCAGAAGCGCATCATCCTTCTGTCCGAAGGCCGCCTGGTGAACCTTGGCAATGCCACGGGCCATCCTTCCTTCGTGATGTCGGCTTCCTTCACCAACCAGACCCTCGCGCAGATCGAACTCTGGACCAATACCGCCAAGTATGAGCGCAAGGTCTATACCCTGCCCAAGCACTTGGATGAGAAGGTGGCGGCGCTGCATCTGGCCAAGGTGGGTGCGACACTCACGCAACTCACCGCGCAGCAGGCCGGCTATATCGGCGTGGATGCGCAAGGCCCCTTTAAGGCCGAACAATACCGTTACTGAGTTACTGAAAAGCCATTCGCCGGGGTCTGGACATGCGCCATGCCCCGGCGCAAGCACCCATGATACGCGAATCGGGCACCCCGCCCGCGCCCCGCATGGATCACGCGCATGGACCTGAGCGCCCTTTTCTCCGCCCTGCTCATGGGCATTGTCGAAGGTTTCACTGAATTCCTGCCCATTTCCTCGACCGGGCATTTGGTCCTGCTCGGCGAATTGATTGGATTTCAGGGACCACCCGGCAAGGTTTTTGAAATCTCCATCCAGCTTGGCGCCATTCTTGCGGTCTGCTGGATTTATCGCGCGCTGATTGTGGATCTGTTGCGCGGCATGTGGCGGCCAGGGCGGGAACGCTATTACGTCATCAACCTTATGCTTGCCTTCCTGCCGGCGGCGATCATCGGCTTTCTGTTTCACAAGACCATCACAACGCTGCTGTTCAATCCTTGGGTTGTCTCCATCGCGCTTATTGTTGGCGGCATTGCCATCATCGCCATCGAAAAGCTGCGGCCCGCGCCCAGCATCCATAGCGTGCCGGAAATCGGGCCTCTCGCCGCCGTGCTGGTCGGGCTGGGTCAGGCGCTGGCGATGATCCCTGGCACATCGCGTTCCGGTGCCACCATCATCACCGCGCTGCTGATCGGGGTGGAACGCCGCACGGCGGCGGAATTTTCCTTCGTGCTTGCCATCCCCACCATGTTCGCCGCCAGCTTCTACAGTCTTTGGAAGGTGCGCGGTGAGATTGACCCCAGCGCCTTTGGCCAAATCGCGGTTGGCTTCATCGCAGCCTTCATTGTTGCCTTCATCACCGTGCGCGCGGTGCTGGCTTTGATTGGGCGCATCGGCTTCACACCCTTTGGCTATTATCGCATCGCGCTTGGCACATTGATGCTCATTGTGCTGGCCATCCGCTGATCCGCCCAATGGCCCCGCGCTACAGCTTCGCCTATGGCTCCAATACCGACGAACAGGATTGGCGCGATTGGTGCGCGCGCACCGGCCATGATCCGGCGGCGCTCAGGCCCATCGGCACTGGCATCCTGCCCGATGCGCGGCTGGCCTTTGATTTCTTCGGCAAGGGTCGCGGCGGTGGCGTGCTGAATTTCCAACCGCGGCTTGGTGGCTATGTTGAAGGCGTTGTCTTGGAAGTCTCCGAAACCGGTTGGCAGGCGCTGGATCAGAAGGAAGGCGTGCCCCATGCCTATCAGCGCCGCACGCGCCACATCATCCTGCCCGATGGTCAGTCGCTTGAAGCCATCGCTTACCAAGTCATCCCTGAACGCCAGCAGGATCACATCGCCCCGCCCTTGGCTTACCTGAACGCCGTGCGCCGAGGCTTCGCCGCCCATGGCCTGCACCCGCACCCGCTGGAAGCCGCCGCCCTTGGCGCGGAAGGCTGTCACCACCTGGCCGATGTATTCGTCTATGGCACGCTGATGCAGGGCGGCTTCTGGCATGCCCCGGCGGCAGAGGCCGGCATAGCCGCCATCACGCCAGCACAGGCCACCGGCACGCTATTTGATCTTGGCGATTACCCCGCCCTCATGCTCGGGGCAGCCACGCCAATCCAGGGCGAAATACTGACCTTCCAGGATATCGCCTCTGCCTTGCCCGTTCTGGATGACATCGAAGATGCCGCGCCCGATGGCGGCGCTTCCGGCATGTATCGCCGCACCATCATGACCGTGACGGATCAGGCCGGGCAGCGCCGCCGCGCCTGGGCCTATGTCATGGCGCCGCAAAACCTGGGTGCCGCGCCCATCATCCCATCAGGCGATTGGCGCGACCATCACATAAGCAGGACAAGGTAAGGCAAAAGCGCCTTACTGTTCTTCGTCGCGGTCCGTGCCGACTTCGATATCCTCGCCGATATCCTCGGCGTCATCTTCCAGCTCTTCAGCGTCTTCAATCGCCTCATCGCCTTCGATATCGCCCACTTCGATATCATCGGTTTCGGCCTCCGCCGTGCCGGGCGCCTTCTTCACCCGCTCATCCAGCGGATTTTGGCCATTGCGGCGCAGCCGCGGCTGTTCTGCCGGCTGTTCCGTGCCGCATTTGGGGCAGACCGCCGGCGCGCGGGTCAGGTCGTAGAATTTTGCGCCGCAAGCGACGCAAGTCCGCTTCAGGCCGAGTTCTGGCTTCGCCATGCAAACGCCTCATGAATTCCGCTGGGCGCGGTTCTGCAAAAAATCATCCCGGCATGACCAAGGCGGCCCCGGAACATCAAGGACGGGCGCATTGCCACGCCCTGCCCTGCCATGTCAAACCGCCCCCATGTCGAACGCCCCGCCCCGCCCCTTCCGTTCCAGCAAACCCACCGCCCCGCTTGCCGGTCAGGCCGGGGTGGCCGGCGATAAATCCATCAGCCACCGCGCGCTCATGTTCGGGGCGCTCGCAGTCGGTACCACCGATATCGCCGGTCTTTTGGAAGGTGAGGATGTGCTGCGTACCGCCGCCGCGATGCGTGCACTGGGTGCCGAGGTGGAAAAACTCGGCCCCGGCCAATGGCGCGTCTCAGGCCGCGGTGTTGGCGGCCTGACCGAGCCCGCGGATGTGCTGGATATGGGCAATTCCGGCACGGCGGCCAGGCTGCTGCTTGGCCTGCTTTCCGGCCACCCCTTGTTTGCGGTGATGACCGGCGATGCGTCACTTCGCCGCCGGCCCATGAAGCGCGTCACCGACCCGCTTTCCGCCACCGGCGCCCAATTCTGGACGCGTGAGGGCGGGCGCCTGCCGCTTGCGGTGCGCGGCGCGGCAGACCCGTTGCCCTTGGATTACCGGCTGCCTGTGGCCTCCGCCCAGGTGAAAAGCGCCTGCCTGCTGGCCGGGTTATGCGCGCCCGGCATCACCCGCGTGGTGGAACCGGAACCAACGCGCGATCACACGGAAAATATGCTGCGCCATTTCGGTGCCATGGTGGCAGTGGAAGACACTGAAGAAGGCCGCGTGGTGCGCCTGGATGGCCAGCCGGAATTGAAGGCTGCCCCCATCAGCGTGCCGGGCGATCCTTCTTCGGCTTCCTTTCCGCTGGTCGCGGCGCTTTTGGTGCCGGGGTCACGCATCAGCCTGACGCAGATCGGGCTCAATCCTTTGCGCACCGGGCTTTTCACCACGCTCCGTGAAATGGGCGCCGCGCTCAAGATCGAAAACGCCCGGATCGAAGGCGGTGAGGCCGTTGGTGATATCATCGGTGAATATACTGAACTGAAGGCCGTGGATGTGCCGCCGGGGCGCGCGCCTTCCATGATTGACGAATACCCCATCCTCGCCGTGGCCGCCGCCTTTGCCCGCGGCACCACGCGCATGCGCGGCCTCGCGGAACTCCGCGTAAAGGAAAGCGACCGTCTGGCCGCCACCGCCGCGCTGCTGGAAGCCAATGGCGCCAAGGTCAGCATCGAAGGGGATGATCTGCTGGTGCATGGGACCGGCGCGCCACCCGCCGGCGGCGGGCTGGTCACGACCCATATGGACCACCGCATCGCCATGTCTGCCCTGGTGATGGGCCTTGCCACGCAAAACCCTGTCTCGGTGGATGACGCCAGCTTCATTGACACCTCCTTCCCTGGTTTTGCCGCGCTGATGAACCGTCTGGCCGGGTCGGACGCGATCCGCGCCGCATGAGGCTGCCCGCTGGCACCGTCATCGCGGTTGATGGCCCTGCGGCGGCGGGTAAGGGCACGCTCGCCCGGCGCCTCGCGGCTGAGCTTGGCCTGCCTTACCTCGATACCGGCCTGCTTTATCGCGCCGTTGGCCGGCGCGTTTTGGATCGCGGCATAGACCCGCAGGATGCCCGCATCGCCGAAGCCGAAGCCCGCGCGCTGACGCCC
>JBIIIE010000004.1:0-22368 GCA_044235135.1 Roseomonas sp.
GTGCATGGCATTCGCGCCAATGAAAGCGATGACCAGCGCCAAAGCATGATGCCGCGCTTCCTGACCGATGGCGTGCTGACGCGCCCGCAGGTCAATGATGTAGCGGAACATGTGCTGTCCTTCACCAATCGCGCAACCGATCAGGCCGCGGCCACACGGGGCGGCGAACTCTATGCCGAGAATTGCGCTTCCTGCCATGGCGAGAAGGGCGAAGGTAATCGCGATGTTGGCGCGCCTCGACTGACCGATCAGGTATGGCTCTATGGCGGCGACAAGGCTTCCATTGTGCACAGCATTGCCAATGCGCGTGCAGGTGTGATGCCAAGCTGGGGCAAGCGGCTTGATCCCGCCATCATCAATATGCTGACGGTCTATGTGCATAGTCTTGGCGGCGGTGAATAGGAAAAGCGTGGTCAATCCCCATGGGCGAGATCAAATCCCCCGAGAAGCTGAAGCCTGAGGCCGTGGCAGCGCAAGACGCCCCGCCTTCGCTTTATGCTGATCGTCAGCGTGTCTATCCGAAGGCGGTCTTCGGCAAGGTCCGCAGCATGAAATGGGCGGTGCTGATCCTGTGCCTGGCGCTGTACTATCTTGTGCCCTGGCTGCGCTGGGATCGTGGTCCGGGTGTGCCGGATCAGGCCGTGCTGGTGGATATGACCAATGCGCGGCTGTTCTTCTTCTGGATCGAGATTTGGCCGCAGGAAATCTATTTCCTGACCGGTGCATTGATCCTGGGCGCTTTTGCGCTTTTTGCGGTCTCTTCCCTGTTTGGTCGGTTGTGGTGCGGTTTCACCTGCCCGCAAACCGTTTGGACCGATCTTTTCATGTTTGTGGAGCGTTGGATCGAAGGTGATCGCAATGCGCGGATGAAGCTGGATGCCGGCCCGCGCAATGGCGCCTATTGGGCGCGCAAGGCTGCGAAGCATGGTGCCTGGTTGTTCATTGCGGCTGCCACGGGCGGTGCCTGGATCATGTATTTCAATGATGCGCCAACCATCACGCGGCAGATTCTTACTGGCGAAGCAAGCGTCACGGTCTATTTCTTCTTCGCGCTTTTCGCCGGCTTTACTTATCTGCTGGCGGGTTGGGCGCGCGAACAGGTCTGCGTCTATATGTGCCCCTGGCCGCGCTTTCAGGCAGCGATGCTGGATGAAAACTCGCTGGTTGTGACCTATCGCGATTGGCGCGGTGAGCCGCGTGGCAAGGCCAAGGCGGATGGGGTTGGCGATTGCGTGGATTGCGCGGCCTGCGTGCATGTCTGCCCAACCGGGATTGATATCCGTGACGGGCAGCAGCTTGAATGTATTGGCTGCGGGCTCTGCATTGATGCCTGTGATTCCGTCATGGGTAAGCTTGGGCGCCCCAAGGGCTTGGTTGCGTTTGAAACGCTCAAGAATCTCTCAGCCAGCGCGGCGGCTGCGGCGGCGCTGCCGCCGGGGCCTGAACGTCAGCTGGCCGGCATGGCCGCGCGCCGCGTGCCGCGCTTCATCCGCCCGCGCACCATCATGTATGCCGGCGCGCTGACCCTGGTGGCGCTGGTGATGCTGGGCGCTTTCCTGATGCGCTCCACACTGGATGTCACGGTGCTGCGTGATCGCGCGCCGCTTTTCGTGCGGCTTTCGGATGGCGGCATCCGGAACGCCTATACGATCAAGATCGTGAACAAGACGCATGATGAGGCGCCGGTCACGCTCATGCTGGAGGCGCCTGCGGGTCTGCGCCTGACCGTGCAGGATGTGGAAGCTGCAGGCGAAGGGCGCTACACGCTGTCGCGGCGTGCGGATGGCATTACCCAGTATCGCGTTTTCGTCGCGGCCCCTGGCGGATTGAGGCTTCAGGAATCAACGCCCATCACCTTCCACCTTTTGGATGCTGCGGGCCGCCGCGCCACCAGCCAAACCAGCGTTTTTCTGGGGCCGAAACCATGAGCATGACCATGCAACGCGATTATGATCCGAAGCGCGGGCGCTGGATTCCTTGGGTATTCGTGGGCGGCATGGGGTTGGTGGTGGCAGTCAATGCCTTGTTTGTCTGGTTCGCGCTTTCCACCTTCACGGGTGTCACTGTGCCGCGCGCCTATGAACGTGGCCGTGGCTATGATCAGGTATTGGCGGAAGCCGCGCGGCAGGATGCTTTGGGCTGGCGCGGTGAGATTTCACTTGAAGCCAACATGCTGCGCCTGGTGATGCTGGATGCTGCGCAACAACCACTCCATGGCCGTGTTGAAGGCGTCATGCTGCGCCCGCTGGAAGGGGTGGAATTTCCGCTTGGCTTCAGCGCCACCGGACATGGGCGTTTCGCCGCGCGGCTGGATCCCTTGCGCGCCGGACAATGGGAAGCGCGGCTTACGTTTTTCGATGAAGTCGGCACGGCTTTTGACTTGCGCAAGCGCTTCATTCTGCCATGACTGATCTGCAACGCCCCCTGATCGCCGAGGCGCCGCAAAGTGCGGCCGCCTGCGCCCATTGCGGCGCGGCGCTGGCGCCCGGCCAGGGGCGTTTTTGCTGCACGGGGTGTGAGGCCGCCTATGGCCTGGTGCGCGGCCTTGGGCTTGATGCCTTTTATCGCCGCCGCGAAACTGCCGATGGTGCGCTGCGTCCGGAGGCCGCGCCGCCGGCTTTTGATGCCCTGCCATTGATCCACGAAGACGCCGATGGCGTGAAATCGCTCGATCTCATGATCTCGGGCCTCACTTGTGGTGCTTGTGTGTGGTTGGTGGAGCAGGCTTTAGCGGCGGAACCCGATGTGATGAAGGCGCGGGTTTCCTTCTCCACCCGCCGGCTTGATTTGCGTTGGCGCGGTGCTGCGGTGCGCGGCAATGAATTGATGGCGCTGCTGTCGCGTCTTGGGTTTCGGCTAGCGCCCTATACGCCGGCCTGTTTGCGCGCCACCGAGGATGCCGAGGGCCGCGCGCTGATCCGCGCTTTGGGCATCGCTGCCTTTGGCGCGATGAATGTCATGCTGGTTTCCATCGCCGTTTGGGTCGGTGAGGATATGGGCCAGCATACGCGTGAATTCATGCATTGGCTGGCGACGCTGATCGCCCTGCCGACGGTGCTTGTCGCTGGCATGCCGTTTTACCGTTCTGCCGCAGCTGCTTTGCGCGCGGGGCGCGTGAATATGGATATGGCGGTGTCGCTCGGCGTGCTGGCGACGACGGGCATGAGCCTGATCGAGACCTTCCGCAACGGCCCCTATACATGGTTCGATGGCGCAACGGCCTTGCTGGCACTTCTGCTCGCGGGCCGTGTGCTTGAACGTGCGGCGCGGCGCAAGGCACGGCAGGCAGTGGCGGAATTGCTTGCGTTGCAGGATGGCATGGTGGCGCTGATCGCGGCGGATGGCACAACGCGGCTGGTGCCGGTGGCTTCCGTGGAAGCGGGGCAAGCCGTGCAGATCGCAGCGGGGGAAGCGCTGCGCTTGGATGGGCGGGCGCGGGCTGAAGCCCTGTTGGATACGGCAGCGATTACCGGTGAAAGCCTGCCGCGCAGCTTTGCGGCGGGTGCGGCCTTGCCGGCAGGTGCCGTGAATATGGGCGCACCCTTCGCGCTGGAAGTGTCCGCGCCGGCGCGGGATGGGTCGCTTGCCGCCATGGCGCGGTTATTGGAAGCCGCTGAACAATCCAAGGGCCGCTTTGTTTCCATCGCTGATCACGCGGCGCGGTATTATGTGCCGATTGCGCACGCAATTGCCGCTGCGACTTTCCTGTTGTGGTGGTTGGGCTTTGGCGCGGTGTGGCAGGAAGCGCTGGTGAATGCGGTTTGCGTGCTGTTGATTACCTGCCCTTGTGGCTTGGCGATTGCGGTGCCTGCGGTGCAGGTGGTGGCCAGCGGGGCGCTGTTTAAGCGCGGTGTGTTGGTGGCTTCGGCCACTGCGCTCGAACGC
Organism: Roseomonas sp.; assembly: GCA_044235135.1. GTDB lineage: Bacteria > Pseudomonadota > Alphaproteobacteria > Acetobacterales > Acetobacteraceae > Neoroseomonas. The sequence continues at coordinate 3,886 of JBIIIE010000004.1, forward strand.
TTGGCTGAGGCTGATTACGCCGTGCTGGACAAGACCGGCACGCTGACCGAAGGCCGCCCGGTACTGATCCCGAAAGCGCAGGATCCGGCAGTGTTGCGTGCCGCAGCGGGCATGGCGCGCGCCTCTCGGCATCCCTTGGCCAAGGCGCTGGTGCGTTCCTACCCGGATGCGCCTTTGGTGGAGGGCACCCGCGAAATACCTGGAAAGGGCTTGCAAGCGGGCACAGCATGTTTGGGCTCGCCAATCTTTTGCGATGTTCTGGGGCTCAGCGATGGCATGGTGCTGGTCTATCGCGCCAGCGCCGACGCCGCGCCGGTGATCTTCCGTTTCGCTGATCGGTTGCGCGCCGATGCGCCGCAAGCGGTCGCTGATCTGAAGGCGCTTGGCCTGCCGGTGGAATTGCTCTCAGGGGATGGTCCCGGCGCGGTTGCCGCCGCCGCCAGGGCTGCGGATATTGAGATCTGGCGGGCCGAGGCTGATCCACGCGCCAAGGCAGCGCATATCGAAAGCCTGAAGCAAGCTGGCCTGAAGCCGCTGATGGTGGGTGATGGCATCAATGATGCCGCTGCCTTGGCCGCCGCGCATGTTGCGGCAAGCCCGGCGGGTGCCACAGACCTCGCGCAAACCACCGCCGATATCGTGCTGCAACGCGAAGGGCTTGCGGTGCTGCCGGAAGCCATCCGCATCGCGCGCCGCGCGCAAATTCTGGCGCGGCAGAATATCGGCTTTTCGTTGGCCTATAATGTGATTGCCGTGCCCGCCGCCATTGCCGGCCTCGTCAATCCTCTGATCGCGGCGTTGGTGATGGCCTCATCTTCGCTGATTGTCATTGGCAATGCCTTGCGCGCGGGGAGAGCCTAACATGGAAGCGCTGATCCTGCTGGTGCCGGTTTCGCTTTTGCTGGGCGCGCTTGGGCTGGTTGGCTTCCTCTGGGCGCTGCGTTCGCGCCAATATGATGATCTGGAAGGCGCTGCCGCCCGGATCCTGTTCGACGATCAACCTGGAAAGGACCCACCGCCATGACCGGTGCACGCGTTTTCTTCCTTGGCCTTTACGGCCTGCTGGCCTTGCTTGGCCTTTTCGCTGCTGCCGCTGCGCAGGATATCGGCATGAGCATTTTCGGCTTCGGGCTGATCGGCTTGGGGGTGCTGTGCATCTTCCACACCATCAAATCCCATTTCGACCAGGCGGAGGTCGGGCATTAGCCTTCATTTAGTGCTGGGCAATCGCCCGCCATTTGCCACCTCGGCGGGCATGACCTTCACCGCTTGGGCGATGTGCCGCTTTACAACGACACATGGCTTTGCTGCGACGCTGATAAGGTAGTGGCAAGACAACCAGGCTGCCCCGTAATCATGCCGGGCGCGCAAGCGCGGCAGATTACCTGGCTGCTGTCAGGGTGCAGAAAATCATAGGGCATGATGGCCGCATTGCCGTGGTGCGCGCCATCGGCCATGAACACTCTCGGATCGCGTGCAGCGCCGCTCACGCCTGCGCCGCGCGGGGTCCAGCGCAAGTCGTAAGTCTTAACATCATCGTCGTGAGATAATGAATTTGTTAAGGAATCATAAGCTTTTTTTAGATGATTAGGTGCATTGCCATGTTGGTCCTTGCCCGTCGCGAATTGATCTTTTGACGAGGAGGGGGCACAAACCTCCCTGCGATCCGACTCACCTTCCTTGGTGCCATCGGAAAGGGAGAATGGAATGGCTGAAGCCAAGGCAGTTGAAGTGAGCACATCCCTGCCATTGCACGCTGTAGGTGCGCATGATTTATCGGCTTTTCTGGCCGGGCTCCCTGCCGCTGCGGCTGCGTTCCTGAAGGCAGCCGGCTTTTCGGGAAAGCCTGGCGAAATCATATTATTGCCAGATGAAAACGGTTTGGCCGGCGCTGCAATCGGTGTGGGAAAGGAAGTTTCACCTTGGCATTTCGGCAGCGCCGCCTGGGCACTACCGGCGGGTAGCCGTTGGCATCTTGCCGGCTCATTGCCCGACCCTGCGGACGCTGTCCTGGGTTGGCATTTGGGTGCCTATCGTTGGTTGCATCATAAGCAGCAAGAACGCGCTCCGGCTGAATTGGTTATCCCTGCCGGCGCCGAAAACGCAGTGATGATGGCTGAGGCGATCTGTTCTGCCCGAAACCTTATAAATATGCCGGCTGCGGAATTGGGCCCACAACAATTGGCTGAAGCCGCGGCCGGACTGGCTGAGCGCCATGGCGGGCGTGCGGACATCATCACAGGCGGGGCCTTGTCGGAGGGTTTTCCCTGTATTGCGGCGGTTGGTGCAGGCAGTCCGCGTGCGCCGCATCTTGCCGTTTTGCGGTGGGAAGGCGCTGCGGAAGGCCCGCTGATTGCGCTTTGTGGCAAGGGTGTTTGCTTTGATACGGGCGGGCTGGACTTGAAGCCTTCTGCGGCGATGCTGCGCATGAAGAAGGATATGGGTGGTGCCGCGGTGATGCTGGCCGTGGCTGAGATGGTGATGCGCGCCAGGCTGCCGATCCGGCTTCTGTTACTGATCGGCGCTGTGGAGAATGCCATATCCGGCCATGCCATGCGGCCCATGGATGTTTTGCCGACCCGCAAGGGATTGCGGGTTGAAATTGGGAATACAGATGCGGAAGGACGCTTGGTGCTATGCGATTTGTTACAATTCGCAACAGATCACAAGCCGGCCATGATTCTTGATGCGGCAACCCTGACTGGCGCGGCGCGTGTTGCGCTCGGCCCCGATTTGCCGGCGCTTTTCAGCAATGATGATGCCCTGGCCGATCGGCTTTTGCGTGCCGGGCAGGCTGTGCAGGATCCGCTTTGGCGGCTGCCCTTGTATGATGGCTATGATACCTGGCTGGATAGTCCCTTTGCCGACCTTTCCAATGTTTCACAAAAACCCATGGCGGGCGCGGTAACGGCGGCGTTATTCCTCCGGCGCTTCATTCCTGAAGGGCAGGCCTGGGCACATCTTGATGTATATGCCTGGAATGATGGCACTCGCCCCGGTCGCCCCGAAGGCGGAGAAACCCAGTCAGCACGAGCCATCTTCACGATGTTGCGCCATTTATCAGAGGAAATGTGATATGACACATTCTTGACAATGATCTGTGCAAAGCACACATCGGTGCTATCAGACTACATGAAAAAAAGCCGGCCATGAAATGGCCTGCAGCGGTCTATTGGAAAGGAAAACCAGCATGGCCAACAACAATAATGGATCAGAGCATCTGGTCAAAGTTCTTCAGGAAACGATCGTGGCCCTGGTGCGCCGCGATGCGCATGATCTTTCCTCCCGCCAGTTGGGAGTGATGTTGATCAGCTATCTTTCTGATGGTCCGCATACGGTTCGCGGCCTGGCGACAAAGCTCAATGTGTCCAAGCCCGCCATCACACGCGCGCTTGACCGTTTGGGTGATCACGATCTTGCGCGGCGCAAGCCCGATCCGTCCGATCGTCGTTCGGTGCTGGTCCAGCGTACGCCCAAGGGCAATGCCTTCATGCGGGAATTGCGCAACACCATCCTGGCTGCCGAACAGCGCGTGAACGAAGCAGCCAAGGCTGAAGGCGGTCGCAAGTAATTGCGCGGGCGGTGCCGGGCCATGATGCGCCCGGCCCGTGCTTTGCTTGACAGGCCCCTGCGGCGCTGCTTTTGGCGTCAAGGCGCGGTTTGGGACCTGTCCTGATGGATTTCGGCTATCTCCTCTCGAAAATTTTATGGTTTCCAGCACGGCCGGGGCATTTCGCGCTGCTGGTTGGCGCGGTCGGGCTTGCGATGATCTGGCGTGGGCGGCGCTTCGGGCGGTGGCTCGTGCTTTGCTGCCTTGCCTTCTTTTTCCTGCTGATCGCAACACCCATCAGCCAATTGATCCTGCTGCCATTGGAAGATCGCTTTCCGCGCCCAGCTGAAGCGCCTGCGCGTGTTGACGGTATTGTTGTGCTGGGTGGTGCGGTGGATCAGAACATCACCGATGCGCGCGGCATCCCCGCCATCAATGGCGCGGCAGAGCGCATGACAGAAGCCATCGTCCTTGCGCGGCGCTTTCCGGAAGCGCGGATCGTCTTCACCGGTGGCCAAGGGTCACTCGTGCATGGTGGCCTGACGGAAGCCGATGTCGCGCGCCAGTTTTTTGACAGCATGGGTCTGTCCGGCCCGCGCGTGATTTATGAGAACGTAGCGCGCAACACGCATCAGAATGCGGTGCTGACCAGGGATTTGGTGCAGCCAAAGCCGGATGAGGTTTGGCTGCTGGTCACCTCAGCCAGCCATATGCCGCGTGCCATGGGCGTTTTCCGCAAGGCGGGCTGGCCGCGCATTATTGCCTGGCCGGTGAATTACCGGACCGGGCATAGTTTCGCCGCGCTTTATGATGCACCGTTTCCGGAAAGGCTCGGTCAATTCGAATGGGGCTTTCGGGAATGGCTGGGGCTTACTGCCTATCGCCTGATGGGGCGCACCGATGCCTTATTGCCGGCACCCTGAAGAGGGCGAAGCACCTGGGCAGTGCGGAAGGGCGGCGCGTTCCGCCGGAACGGTTTTCGGGCTTGTAGCTTCGCGCCGGCGGCGCCAAATTCCATCCATGGCCAGAAAGGGTAAAGCCGCCAGCCGCGGGGCTGGCAATTATCTGACCGGGCATTTGCTGATTGCGATGCCCGGCATGGAAGATCCGCGCTTTGCGCAAAGCGTGGTGTGTCTTTGCAACCATTCCGCCGAGGGTGCGATGGGGCTGATGGTCAATCGCCCGATCGAAGGCTTGGGCTTTGATAAATTGTTGAAGCAACTGGGCCTGAAACCCGTGCCATCCCAGCGTCAGATCAATTTGGTCTCGGGCGGGCCGGTCGAAGCCGGGCGCGGCTTTGTGCTGCATACGGATGATTGGTCGGCGGATGGCAGCTTGGCTTTCGGTGCGGGCCTCGCCCTCACGGCCAGCGTGGATATCTTGAGCGCGATTGCGAGCGGCGGCGGACCGCGCCATGGCTTGTTGGCGCTTGGCTATGCCGGCTGGGCGGCTGGGCAATTGGAAGAGGAAATCCAGCGCAATTCCTGGCTGAGCGTGCCAGCAGATGAGGCGCTGCTATTCCATCAGGAAGCGAACACGGTCTGGCAGGCAGCGCTGGCGAAATTGAAAGTGCATCCGGCCTGGCTTTCTTCCGTCGCCGGCCATGCATAAGGGGCCTTGAGCCATGCAAATGTCAGCCATTCCCTTCGACACAACGGATTGGGGGCAGGTGGAGCCAACGCGCCATGCGGGCGTGGCCGGTGAAGCCCTGTGGCGCACGCGCCATGTCGGGCCGGCGGAAAACCCGATCCGTGTCCGCATGGTGGAATATTCACCCGGCTATGTCGCGGATCATTGGTGCCAGAAGGGGCATGTGCTGCTGGTATTGGAAGGCGAATTGGAGACCACGCTCGCGGATGGGCGCGTCTTCCTGCTGAAGCCCGGCATGTCCTATCAGGTCGCAGATGGGGCAGAGCCGCATATGTCGCGCACCAGCATCGGCGCCAAGCTGTTTATTGTGGACTGACGCGGGCGCTCACCAGCGCAAGCTGCGCAAGGCCGCAAGTGGCGCCACTTTTTCTGCCAAGGCAACGGCGGCCAAAGTCTCAGGGCTTGGGTCCGCGCCATGCGCTTCGCCGGCCAGGCCTGTCAGCGCCCAAAGCGCATCAATCCCCGTGGCCTGCGCGCCCGCCAAATCCGTGTGCGGGCTATCGCCAATCGCCAGCACGCTCGCCTTGGGGATCGGTCCCAGCAATTCCATCACCGGTTCATAAACCGCCGGATCGGGCTTGCCGATTTCCAGCACATCGCCGCCGAATTCGCGATAGACATCAGCAAGCGCGCCGGCGCAGATCACCTTCTCACCGGCGACCATCACATGCCGATCAGGATTGACGCAAAGCATGGGCAGACCGGCATCGAAACAGGCGCGGAGCGCCGCGCGATAGGGCTCGGCGCTTGTCGTGCCGCCATCTGCATCCGGGCCGGTATTCAGCAGGAAATCGGCCTTGGTCGGGTCTGTCACGATCTCGGCGGCGTCTTCTTCGACGACGGAAAGGTCACGCTCCGGGCCGATATGCACGACCCGGCGACCGAGGCGCGCGAACCAGGGGTGCTTGCGTTCCTTCATGAGCCGCCAGGAAGCCTCACCGGAGGACATGATGCCATCATAAAGCCCGCGATCGAGCCCCATGCGGTCCAGCATGCCTTGCACGAACCAGGCGCGGCGCGGCGCATTGGTGAGAAACACAATGCGCTTGCCGCGCGCCTTCAGCGCCGCCAGCGCCTCTGGCACACCGGGATAGGGTTTGCGCCCATCATGCACCACGCCCCAAAGATCGAGCACATAGCCATCGTAACGATCCGCTATGTCAGCGATACCTTCAAGAATCTGCATCACGCATCCTTGCCGACAGCATCGGCGACTGAGGTAAAGCCATCACGCGCCAGCAGCGCGGCAAGGCCATCAAGTATCTGCCGCACCAGAACAGGCCCGGCATAGGCGAAGCCGGAGTAAAGCTGCACAAGCGCAGCGCCGGCGCGGATCTTGGCATAGGCCTGTTCGGCGCTGGCAATACCGCCCACACCAATCAGCGCAATGCGTCCCTGTGCCAAATGATAACACTGCCGCAGCATTTCAGTGGAAAGCGTGAAAAGCGGCGCGCCGGACAGCCCGCCCGCCTGATCCTTCAAGGCGGATTTCAGCGAAGCCGGGCGCGTGATGGTGGTGTTGGAGATGATAAGCCCCGCAATACCCTGTGCGACGCAGGCTTCCACAATCGGACCAAGCGAATCAGCGGCCAAGTCTGGCGCAATTTTCACGAACAAAGGCGGGCGCTTGGCGAGCACCGCGCGCTGCGCATTGATGGCGGCCAGGATGGAAGCAAGGCGCTCTTCCCCCTGCAAATCGCGCAAGCCCGGCGTATTGGGGGAAGAGACGTTGATCGTCACGTAATCCGCATGTGGTGCCAATGCTTCATAAAGCGCCGGATAATCCCGTTCCGGATCAGCACCTTCCTTGTTGATGCCGATATTGGCGCCGAAAATACCCGGCAAGGGTCGCGGCAGCGCCTTGAGCCGAGCGATAAAGGCATCCAGCCCGGCATTATTGAAGCCCATCCGGTTGATCACGGCCTGATCTTCGCTCAGGCGGAATAGCCTTGGGCGCGGATTGCCGACCTGCGGGCGTGGCGTGACCGTGCCGGCTTCCACGAAGCCAAAGCCCAGGCGCAGCAGCGGCAGCACTGCTTCTGCATTCTTGTCGAAACCGGCGGCAAGGCCAAGCGGATTGCGGAAACGAAGCCCCGCGACTTGAGTCGCCAGGCTTGGGTGATCCGCGCCGCGATCCTGACCGGCGAGACCAAGCGCAAGCGCTCGTAGCGCGATACCATGGGCGGTTTCGGCATCCATGCCGCGCATAAGCGGCATAAGGGCAGAGGCAATGGCGGGTGTCATGCCGCTCTTCTGCCCCGGAAGCTGGCCTGCGAAAAGGGGCTGCCGCCCAGTTTCGATGACGGCCCAGTGATATCAAGGTCGCGCCACAGGCAGATGCTTCGAGCATGCTTGCCGGCACGAGCATCGCAACGAAACCGTCTTGTACCCTGTTTTTCGCTTGTAATGATGGGCGCCGCGCGCTTGGCTTGCGATATTGTCTGCATGCCGCAAACCAGGAGGCCGCCATGCCCGCATCCACCCTGATCCGCAACGCCGCCTGGACCGCTGAATGGGACGCAGCGGCGGGGCGGCATGTCTATGGGCAGGGCAGGGATGTGCTGATCACCGATGGCCGCATCGCCCGCATTACGCCGCATGATCCTGACGCGCCGCCGCCCGGCAGCGGCGAAGTGATTGATGGCAGCAAATTGCTGGTCATGCCGGGCTTGATCAACATCCATACCCACCCGACAACCGAACCCGCCGGGCGCGGCGTGCGCGAAGACCATGGCGTGCCGGAACAGCAAATGACTGGCCTGTTTGAACGCCTGCAAGCCTTCAGGCTGGATCAGCAGGGTCAGGCCGCCGCCATGCGTCTTGCCTATGCCGAGCTGATGTCGGCTGGTGTCACCAGCGTTGTGGATTTGTCGCCGCCCTTTCCGTCCTGGCTTTCCATCATGGCGGAAAGCGGCCTGCGCGGTTGGGCCGGTGCCGGTTACGCCGCAGCGCGTTGGGGCATGGAAGCACCGCAAACCGTAACCTGGATGTGGAACCGCGAAGATGCGCGCCGGCAATTCGATGCCGCCAAGCAATTCATGAAGGACGCCGAGGCTGATCCCTCCGGACGTTTAACCGGCATCGTCTTCCCCGCCCAGATTGACACCGTGGAGGAGGAGATGCTGCGCGAAAGCATCGCCTATGCTACTGAGACGGGTCGTCCCTTCACCACGCATATCTCTCAATCCGTGGTGGAGGTGCGGGAGATCATTCGCCGCCATGGCATCACGCCCATTCAATGGGCTGCGCATATCGGGTTGCTGACGCCGCGCAGCATTCTGGGCCATGCGATTTTTGTGGATGAGCATGTCTCAATCGGCTGGCACACGGCGAAAGATGTGGGGCTGATCGCCGATACGGGTGCGACGGTCGCGCATTGCCCATCACCCTTCGCACGCTATGGCGAGCATTTGCGCCATTTCGGCAAGTATCGCGCGCGCGGTGTCAATCTCGGCTTCGGCACGGATTGCGCGCCGCATAATCTGATTGAGGAAATGCGCCTTGCCATCATTCTTGCGCGCAATGCCTGCCGAGATATCGCTGCCGCTGATACCGGCAGTGTTTTCCACGCGGCGACGATTGGGGGCGCGACTGCACTTGGCCGGCCTGACCTTGGGCGGTTGCATGCCGGCGCATCGGCTGATCTGGTGCTGGTGGATTTGGCCCATCCGTTGATGACGCCGCCGCGTGATCCCTTGCGCGCCCTGGTCTTCCATGCCGCCGATCGCGCCGTGAAGCGTGTGCTGGTAGGGGGTGAGACGATTTACGCGGATGGCAAGCCTACGAAACTGAATGTGACGGACGCCGCGGGTATCCTTGCCGAAAGCCAGGCCAGAATGCTGCGCGATTCAGTTGGGCGGGATTACCGGGGACGGGGTGGCGATGAAATAGCGCCCATCAGCCTGCCGCTGCATTAGCCAAGGCTTGCCACCCTGTCCGGAGCCTGTAAACCATGCCGCATACAGGAGGCACGCCATGGCGTTGATTGACCGGATCGGAGTGGATGTTGGGCGCAAGCTGAAGCTTGAAGACGCCATTGAATGGGCAGCACGCAACCAGGTGCGCCATATTGATATCCAATTGGACACTGGTGAGAACAAGGTCACCATGTTCGATGATGCGCGCTGCCGCGCCATTGTTGCTTCCGCCCGCGCCAATGGCGTGACGATTGCGCTGCACACACTTTCCGCCGTGAATGTCGCGGAATACTCGCCCTTTCTCTCGGAAGCGGTGGATGCCTATCTGCGCGCCTATATTGAAGTCGCGCCCAAGCTTGCAGCGGAATGGATCGTGGTGCATGCCGGCTATCACTTCACCGCCGATGTGCCGATGCGCATGGAAGCGGGGCGGGATCGCTTGCAGCGCATGGTGCAACACGCGGAAAAGCACGGTGCGCTTCTGCTGCTGGAAAACCTGAATGTGGAACCACCAACGGCCGAAGTGCATTACCTGGCGCATACGCAGGAAGAATGGCGCTATTATTATGATGCCATTCATTCACCTTCCTTCGCGCTGTCCTTCACCGCCAATCATGCGCATCTGATGCCCGATGGTGTTGCTTCCTGGGTGGCAGGCATTCCAATGGACCGCGTGCGCGAAGTGCGGTTGGCCGATTGCTGGCGCAATGGGCATGAGGAACATCTTGTGCCCGGCCAGGGGGATTTCGATTTTGGCGATATGTTCCGCCTTATCGAAGCGCGCGGCTTCAATGGGCATTACACGAATGCCTTTGGGTCATTGGAAGATATGCAATGGGCGCGCGGCTATATGGTGGAAAAGGCGCGCGCTGCCGGGGTGCATGTGGACTGAGGCGAAAACTGCCGGTTCGGAAAGGGGATCGGGCCATGGCCATTACCGCATTGGGCTATCTGGAACTGCGCGCCAGCCAATTGGATGATTGGGCCGGTTTTGGTCCGCGCCTGCTTGGGCTGATGCTCGCCGAAAAATCCGCGACCGAAATCGCCTTTCGCATGGATGATCGGCGCCAGCGCGTGATCATCAGCGCGGATGCGCATGATGGGCTTGGTGCCTTTGGCTGGGAAGTGGCGGATGCGGCGGCGCTGCAGGCCATGGCGGCACGGCTGGAAGCGGCGGGGCATCGCGTGGCGCTGGGTAGTGCGGCGTTGGCGGCGCGTCGGCGTGTGGCGGAACTGGTCGTAACCGCTGATCCTCTCGGCAATCGCGTTGAATTGTTTCATGGGCCGGAAGTGACGGAAAAGCCCTTCATCCCAGGGCGAGCGATTTCGGGCTTTCGCACCGGCCCGCTTGGCATGGGTCATGCTGTCTTGAATGTGCCGCGCATTGAAGATGTGCTGCCCTTCTATCGCGAAATCCTCGGCTTTGGGCTTTCTGATTGGGTGGAAAACCCCTTCCGCGCCTATTTCATGCATGTGAATGGCCGGCATCATTCGCTGGCCCTGATCGAGACCGGCAAGGCTTCCTTGCATCACCTCATGATGGAATGCCTCAGCCTGGATGATGTCGGGCAGGGCTATGACATTGCGCTGTCCGAAGAAGGCCGCATCGGCACCACGCTTGGCCGCCATACCAATGATTGGATGACGAGTTTTTACGCGCGTACGCCGGGCGGCTTTCTGGTCGAATATGGCTGGGGCGGGCGACATATTGACCCCGCAACCTGGCAGCCAGTGCGCATGGATAGCGGGCCGAGCCTGTGGGGCCATGATCGCCATTGGGCCGGGGCGGAAGCAGTCGCCAAGGGGCGAGAGATGCGCATGGCGGCAGCTTCGCGCGGCGAAAGGGCACCGCTGCAGGTGCTGCCCGGCAATCACGCCCTTATGCCAGGTGCCTGCCCTTGGTGGGATGGGCTGCGCGGCGCGGCGGAATAGCGCCTGATCCGCGTAGGTCGAATGACCGAAGCGGTGAATCAGTCGCTCAAATAAATCCAGCGCCTGATCCGCGTAGGTCGAATGACCGAAGCGGTGAATCAGTCGCTCAAATAAATCCAGCGCCTGATCCGCGTAGGTCGAATGACCGAAGCGGTGAATCAGTCGCTCACGTCAGACTTCACGCCTTCTTGTGTTGCAGAAACACCCTTGCTGATGCGGTTATCGCCGCATCGGCAAGGGAAACGCGCAGTGCTTTTTGATCATTTCATGAAGCGTCTGATCAGGCACGGCACGCTGCATGTGCGGCTGCCGCAGGGTGATTTGCGATCCTATGGCACGGGGCAGGGGCCTGTTGCGGGTTTTTCAGTGCGCTCCCACGCGGCGCTGCAACGCCTTGGCCTGAACCCGGCCTTGGCCTTGGGCGAAGCCTATATGGATGGGGATGTTCTGCCGGAAGATTGCACGCTGCATGAATTGCTGGATCTGCTCACGCTCAATCTGATGCAAGGTGGCGCGCATCCGGCGGAAAAGGCCTTGGAATGGGTGCGTTGGACCAAACGGCGCTTGGATCAATTCAACCCTGCTGGCCGTGCGCGGCGCAATGTGGCGCATCACTATGATTTGAATGCGCGGCTCTATGCGCTGTTTTTGGACAGGGACCGGCAATATTCCTGCGCCTATTTCCAAACCGGTGAGGAAAACCTGGAAGAAGCGCAGGCGGCCAAGAAGCGCCACATTGCCGCCAAGCTGAAGCTGGATCGCCCAGGGCTGGGGGTTCTGGATATCGGCTGCGGTTGGGGTGGCATGGCGCTGACCCTGGCGCGGGAATGGGGCGCGCAAGTCACCGGCATTACGCTTTCCGCCGAGCAATTGGCCGTGGCGCGGGCGCGCGCTGAAGAAGCCGGGCTGTCCCGGCAGGTGCGTTTTGCGCTGATGGATTATCGGGATTGGCGCCAGCCCGTGGATCGCATTGTCTCGGTTGGTATGTTCGAACATGTTGGCTTGCATCATTACCGGGATTTTTTCCGCCTGATCCGCCGCGCGTTGAAGCCGCAAGGGGTCGCCTTGGTGCATGCCATTGGGCGGGCGGATGGGCCGGGTTCCACCAATCCCTGGCTGGCCAAGTATATCTTCCCCGGTGGTTATTCGCCGGCCCTTTCCGAAGTGCTGCCGGCGGTGGAAAAGGCCGGGCTTTTCGTGACCGATATCGAAATCCTGCGCCTGCATTACGCCAAGACCATCGCCCATTGGCGGGCGCGCTTTGCCGGCAATCGGGATGCCATTGCATCGCTCTATGATGAGCGTTTCTGCCGCATGTTCGAATTCTATCTCTCGGGGGCCGAGCTCGCCTTCCGGCGGATGGGGCACATGAATTGGCAATTGCAACTTACGCGCGAACAGAACGCGCTGCCCCTGACGCGCGATTATATTTGGCAGGCAGAGCGTCAATCCGTGATCAGGGCCTTGGGGGTGGGCGGAATTCACAGCCAATCCCCACCATCCCCGTAATCCCCAGGGGGCAATTTCGCCCCGGCGCGCTATAAGGGGGCATGAATAGTTTTGACACGACTCCCGGCGCGGTTCCTGGGGCTGGCTTGCTCGGCCTTTCGCAGCGTATCCCCCCATCCAACCTGGCCGCCGAACAGGCGTTGCTGGGCGCGCTTTTGGCCAATAACAAGGCATTTGAACGTGTCGGCGAATATCTGGCGCCGGAACACTTCGCCGATCCGGTGCATGGGCGGATTTTCCATGCCATCAAGCGCCGCGTGGAAGCGGGCCAGCTTGCCGATGCGGTGACCTTGCGCGCCGAATTTGAACATTCCGGCCTGTTGGATGAGGTCGGTGGCCCGGCCTATCTCGCGCAGCTTCTCTCGGCCATGGTGGGTGTCATCAATGCCGGTGAATATGGTCAGGTGATCTATGATGCCTGGCTCCGCCGTCAATTGGTGGATTTGGGAGAGGTGGTGGTGAACCGCGCCTTTGGCTCAGAAGCGGAACTGGACGCCAAGGGGCAGTTGGAATCCGCCGAACAGGCTTTGTTCGAATTGGCCAAGGAAGGCGGCGCGGGGGAGGGTGGTTTCCTCACTTTTGAACGCGCGCTGACCATCGCCGTGAATCAGGCGGAGAAAGCCTTCACCACGCCGGGCGGCGTTTCCGGCCTGCCGACGGGCTTGCGCGATTTGGATAACAAGACCGGCGGGCTGCACCCGTCCGATCTGCTGATCATCGCGGGCCGACCCGGCATGGGCAAAACCGCGCTCGCGACCAAAATCGCCTTTGGCGCGGCAAAATCCGTGCTGCGCAGCGCGCAGGAAGCAGACCCGAATGCGGTGCCCAAGGGTGGCGTTGCGTTGTTTTCGCTGGAAATGAGTGCGGATCAATTGGCGACGCGCTTGCTGGCCGAGGAATCACGCATTTCGGGGGATCGCATCCGGCGCGGTGAAATCAGCCAGCGCGATTTTGACCGGTTTCTGGAAGTGAGCCGCACATTGGCATCGCTGCCCCTGCATATTGATGACACGCCGGCGATCAGCATATCGGCGCTCCGCACACGTTGCCGGCGCTTGCAGCGGACCAAGGGGCTTGATCTGATTGTGGTTGACTATCTGCAATTGATGCGCCCCGCCGCCGGCACCAGGCCCGAAAGCCGTGTGCTTGAAATCAGCATGATCACCCAGGGGCTGAAGGCGCTCGCCAAGGAATTATCGGTGCCGGTGATTGCGCTGTCCCAGCTTTCCCGCGCGGTGGAAAGCCGGGAGGATAAGCGTCCGCAGCTTGCTGATTTGCGTGAATCAGGTTCGATCGAACAGGATGCGGATGTGGTCATGTTCGTCTATCGCGATGAATATTATCTGATGCAGCGCGCACCAAAGGAGCTTTCCTTCGACAATGCCGAGAAATTCCAGGGCGCCTTGGATAAATGGCAAAAGGATATGGAAGAAGCGCATAACAAGGCGGAATTGATCATCGCCAAGCAGCGCCATGGCCCAACCGGCACCATCAAACTGTTCTTTGAGGCGGAATTCACCCGCTTTGGGGATTTGGATACGCAGCATGATGATGGTTTTGCGGGCTGATCCCGGTTCCGCATGATGGACCCAACGGCGGTTCTGCATATTGACCTTGCGGCAATTGCCGCCAATTGGCGCGCGCTGGCCGCACGGGCAGCACCTGGGGCGGTTGCGGGGGTGGTGAAGGCCAATGCCTATGGGCTCGGCGCGTCGCGCATCGCGCCCGCCTTGTATGCCGTTGGTTGTCGGCATTTCTTTGTCGCGCATCTTTCCGAAGGCGTGGCGCTACGCGCTGCCCTTGGTGCCGGGCCGATGATTGCCGTGCTGAATGGCTTCGCGCCCGGCGCGGATGAGGATGCTGGGCTGGTCCCGGTGTTGAACAGCCTTGGCGATGTGCTTTCGCATGCCGCTGCCGGACGCAGCGCGGGTCAGGCGCGTCAGGCGCTGTTGCATCTGGATACCGGCATGGCGCGGCTTGGGCTGGATGCGGGGGAACAGGCACGGCTTGCGGCCGATCATGCGCTGCTGATGGGGCTCGATCTGCTTTACGTCATGTCGCATCTGGCTTGTGCGGATGAACCGGGCCATCCCTTGAACGCGGCACAGGCAGCCCGTTTTGCGCGCGCTTGCGCGTCCCTGCCGAAGCTCAAGCAGTCCTTTGCCAATTCATCCGGACTATTTTTGGGCAGCGATTATGCCTCCGACCTCGCCCGACCTGGCTCAGCGCTTTATGGCATCAACCCCACCCCCGGCGCCGCGAACCCGATGCGCCCCGTGATCCGGTTGGAAGCGCCTATCCTGCAAATCCGCGATATCCCGGTCGGCGCCAGCGTTGGGTATGGCGCTTCCTTTGTGGCGGCGCGGCCCAGCCGGATCGCCACCATTGCGGTCGGCTACGCGGACGGCTACCTGAGAAGCCTTTCCGGGCAGGGTGTCGCGGCCTATCGCGACATGATTCTGCCGATGGTGGGGCGCGTTTCCATGGATTTGATCACGCTGGATGTGACGGAGGCGCCGGGCCTGGCCTTGGGGGATCGCGTCACGCTGATCGGCGGGGCCGCGCCATCGCCGGATGATCTGGCGGCGCGGGCGGGCACGATTGGCTATGAAATCCTGACATCACTCGGCGACCGCTACCGCCGCGATTACGGGGCGGGCTGAGCTTGGCTGCGATCCTTGATCCCATCGCCGCCCTTGGCCGCGCCGTGCTGGGGGCGCTGCAGCGCATTGGCGCTGTGGTACTATTTGCGCTGGAAGGCATTTCACATCTGCTGCGCCCGCCCTTCTATGGTCGGCTGTTTATCCGACATGTGGTGGAGATTGGTTATTTCTCGCTGCCTGTTGTGGCGCTGACCGCATTTTTCACCGGCATGGTGCTGGCGCTGCAAACCTATACGGGCTTTGCACGCTTCAATGCCGAAGGGGCGGTGGCGAATGTGGTGGTGCTTTCCATCACGCGCGAATTGGGGCCGGTGATTGCTGGCCTCATGGTGGCGGGGCGCATTGGCGCTGCCTTTGCCGCCGAAATCGGCACCATGCGCGTGACCGATCAGATAGATGCGCTGACCACGCTTTCCACCAACCCAATGAAATATCTGGTGGCACCACGGCTTTTGGCTGGCGCCATTGCTTTGCCCTTTCTGGTGCTGATTGCCGATACGCTAGGCGTGATGGGTGGTTGGCTGATTGGTACGGCGAAGCTTGGCTTCAGTTCCGCCGGCTATTTGCGCGCTACGTTTGATTTCATGCAAACCATGGATGTGGTCTCTGGCCTGGTGAAGGCATCGGTCTTTGGCTTCGTTGTTGCGCTGATGGGCTGCTGGTGCGGCTATAACAGCAAGGGCGGCGCGCAGGGTGTCGGTGCTGCGGCCACATCGGCGGTGGTGACATCTTCCATCCTGATCCTGGCGCTGGATTACATCATCACCGAAATGTTCTTCGCGCGATGAGTGAGGTGCCGAAAATCCGCCTGCGGGGCCTATCAAAAGCCTTTGGCCCGAAGCAGGTGCTGGATGGCGTGGACCTCGATATCCGCGCCGGGCATGGCATGGTGATTTTGGGCGGTTCGGGTTCCGGCAAATCCGTCACCATCAAATGCATTCTGGGGCTGATTGAACCCGATGCCGGCAGTATTGAAATTGACGGGCAGGATATTCTGAAGCTGCCGCGCCGAGAACGTGAAGCCTTGAATGACCGCATCGGCATGTTGTTTCAGAATGGCGCCTTGTTCGATAGCCTGCCGGTCTGGGAGAATGTCTGCTTCAAGCTGCTCGCGCAAAAGCGCATCACGCGCGCCCGCGCCCGCAACAAGGCGGCTGAGGTGCTGGCGCAGGTGGGCCTTGCCGCTTCCGTGGGTGATCTTTCGCCATCAGAACTTTCGGGCGGCATGCAAAAGCGCGTCGCACTCGCCCGCGCCATCGCCGCAGAGCCCGAGATCATTTTCTTCGATGAACCGACAACCGGGCTTGATCCCATCATGGGCGCGGTGATTGATGGGCTGATTGTGGATGTGGTGCGGCGCCTTGGGGCCACGGCGGTTTCCATCACGCATGACATGGCAAGCGCGCGGCGCATTGGTGATGACGCCGCCATGATCCATAAGGGCCGCATTGTCTGGACCGGCGAGGCCGCGAAGCTTGGCGATACCGGCAATGCCATGGTGGACCAATTCGCCCGTGGTGAGCGGGAAGGGCCGATCCAGATGGAGCTTAGGAAGTAGAGCTTACGCCGCAAACCCCCGGTTCAACCCCGCAACCGCCTCGGCATATTCCCGCCCGAGCCGCGCCACCAATTCCGCCGTGCTCGGCACATCATGAATGGCACCAACACCCTGGCCCGCCGACCAGATATTCTTCCAGGCGCGTTTTTCGCTGCTGCCCAAATGCAGTTCGCGGTTGAATTCAGGCAAATTCGCAGGATCAAGCCCCGCCGCTTCCAAGGATGCGCGGAGGAAATTGCCATTCACCCCGCTGATGGCATTCGTGTAGACAATATCCTTCGCCGTCGCAGCCAGGATCATCTGCTTGTAATCCTCTGGCGCGCGGCTTTCGGTGGTCGCGATGAAGCGCGTGCCCAGATAAGCGAAATCCGCCCCCGCCGCCCGTGCCGCCACCACATGCGCGCCCGTGGACATGGCGCCCGAGAGAATGATGGTGCCCTGATAGAATTGCCGGATTTCTTGCACAAAGGCGAAGGGGTTATAAGTGCCGGCATGGCCGCCCGCGCCGGCGCAAACCGCAATCAGCCCATCCACCCCGGCTTCGGCGGCCTTCTGCGCATGGCGCAGATTGATGACATCATGGAATACCAACCCGCCATAGCCGTGAATGGCCTCCACCACCTCAGACACCGCGCCCAATGAGGTGATCACGAAGGGCACGCGCTGGCGCACCGTTTCCGCCAAATCCGCATCCAGCCTGGCGTTGGACCGATGAACGATCAGATTGACGCCAAAAGGGGCGGCGGCATTGCCGGTGCGCTCCCGGATTTCGGCAAGCCATTCCCCATAGCCTTCCGTGCTGCGCTGATTGAGTGCCGGGAAACTGCCCACGACGCCGGCCTTGCAGGTTTCCACCACCAGATCGGGGCCGGAGACCAGGAACATGGGGGCCGCAATGACGGGCAGGGCAATGCGGCCCTGAAACAAGGCGGGAATGGGCATGGGCAATCCTTCAAAAGGGCAAGGACAAGCCTGCCGGGGCCGGGGCAGGGGCGCAAGGCCATTGCCTTATTGCATCCCGGCGCAAAGCAGGCCTAGGCTTACCCCTGAGGCACCGAGAGCGTGCCATGGGATGAAACGGCGCCTGGCGCCAGGGTAGAGGAAGTCCGGTATGAAACTCGGCGCCGCCATTGCGGAAATCATGAAGCGTGAGGGCATTCAGATCCTCACCGGCTATCCGGTCAATCATTTGATCGAATATGCGGCGGATGCGGATATCCGCCCCATCATGGTCCGGCAGGAGAGAATCGGCCTGCATATGGCGGATGCCATTTCGCGCGTGACATCGGGCCGCACCATCGGTGCCTTCTGCATGCAGCATGGCCCGGGTGCCGAGAACGCCTATGGCGGTGTCGCGCAATGCTATGGCGAAAGCGTGCCCGTGCTGGTGCTGCCCATGGGCTACCCGCGCCGCATTGCGCATATTGATCCCAACTTCAATTCTTCCGTGCAGATGCGTGGCATTACGAAATCCGCTGAGCCGATCATGAGCGCGGCTGAGGTACCGAATATCCTCCGCCGGGCCTTTGCCCGGCTGCGCAATGGCCGTGGTGGTCCCGTACTGGTCGAAATCCCGACCGATATGTGGAATGAGGAAGTGCCGGAACCGCTGGCCTATCACCCGGTCGCCGCCACGCGCTATGGCCCCGATCCGGCCGATGTGGAACGCGCGGCGGCGCTGCTGGCCAAGGCGGAGCGCCCGGT
>JBIIIE010000423.1:0-6746 GCA_044235135.1 Roseomonas sp.
ATAACGGTGTCAATATCCACCGAACCCATGCGTTCCTTGATCGCGCGTTCCATGCGCAGCAATCCGACGCGATATTGATTTTCCATCAATTCGCCAACCGACCGCACGCGGCGATTGCCGAGGTTATCAATATCGTCAATCTGCCCGCGCCCATCCTTCAGGTCGAGCAGCACGCGAAGTGTGGCCACAATATCCTGCTTGCGCAGGATGCGCACGTAATCCGGCACTTCTTCCAGCGAAAAGCCCAGGCGCATATTCATCTTCACGCGCCCGACCGTGGAAAGGTCATAGCGCTCCATGTCGAAGAACAGGCCGCGGAACAGCGCCTCGGCCGTTTCCGGCGTCGGCGGTTCACCGGGGCGCATCACGCGATAGATATCCATCAGCGCTTCGTCGCGGTTGGAATTCTTGTCCACCACCAGCGTATTGCGCATCCAAGGCCCAATGGCCTGATCAATCGCGAGCGTGGGCAGGCGATTGAGCCCAAGATCTTCAATCTGCGTCAGCTTCGCTTCGGTCAGTTCCTCACCGGCCTCGGCCCAAATCTCCCCGGTTTCCATATTGACCAGGTCTTCGGCCACGAAGCGGCCAAGCAATTCGGCGCGGCTCACCAGCACTTCCGTCGTGCCGGCTTCGGCGATCTTGCGCGCCATGCGCGGCGTCAGCTTCGCGTCCTTTTCGGCCACCACTTCGCCGGTGCGCGCATCCACCAGCGCTTCGGCCAGCTTCACGCCACGGAAGGCATCGGGGTCAAAGGTGCGCGACCAGCCCTTGGGGCCACGCGCAAACACCACCTGGCCATAGAAGGAATTGAGAATTTCCTCGGCATCCATGCCGCGCACTTCATGCGGTTCCAGCTGATCATTCCGATCAGCGCGCAGCATTTCAGTGGCCGCGCTATCCAGCGCATAAAGCAGCGTGGTGACCGGCAGCTTGCGCTTGCGGTCAATGCGCACATAGCAAATATCCTTGGCGTCAAATTCGAAATCGAGCCATGAACCGCGATACGGAATCACCCGCGCCGCGAACAGATACTTGCCGCTGGAATGTGTCTTGCCGCGGTCATGATCGAAGAACACGCCCGGGCTGCGATGCATTTGGGAGACAATGACACGTTCCGTGCCATTGATGATGAAGGTGCCGTTATCGGTCATGAGCGGCATATCGCCCATATAGACATCCTGTTCCTTGATGTCGCGCACCGAACGGCTGCCGGTTTCCTCATCCACATCCCAAACGATCAGGCGCAGCCGCACCTTGAGCGGCGCGGCATAGGTCAGCCCGCGCTGGATGCATTCCTCAACATCATATTTCGGATCTTCGAGTTCGTATTGCACGAATTCCAGGCGTCCGCGCCCGGCGAAATCATCAATCGGGAAGACCGAACGAAACACTTCCTGCAACCCGGTGACGGTGCGTGCATCCGGCAAAACTTCCATTTGCAGGAAGCTTTCATAGGATGCGCGCTGCACATCAATAAGGTTCGGCATCGGCGCCACTTCCGGCAAACGCCCGAAGCTCTTGCGGATCCGCTTACGCCCGGTGAAAGACTGGGTGATCGCGTTCATGCCTGTCCTGCTCTTCTCTATCTGTCCTGCCGGCCTACCCTGCCGGCCCGGGTTACCCGCTGAACGCCACCCCGGTCCGGGACCGGAGAAACGCGGGCACGGGCGGAACCGACCCCCTTTTCAGGGAAGTTCCACCCGCGCCCAACCTTTTTCGCCCAGCCCCGGCAGCGGATGCCCAAGGCGCAGGCCTGAAGTCTTACTTCACTTCGACCGTGGCGCCGTTTTCTTCCAGCACCTTCTTGATCTTGTCGGCTTCGTCCTTCGACACGCCTTCCTTCACAGTCTTCGGCGCGCCTTCCACCAAATCCTTCGCTTCCTTCAGGCCAAGGCCCGTAATGGTGCGAATTTCCTTGATGACATTGATCTTCTTGTCGCCACCATTGGCCAGGATGACGGTGAATTCGGTCTGCGCTTCGGCAGCCGGCGCGGCGGCGGCAGCAGCCGGCGCAGCGGCAACAGCCACCGGCGCGGCGGCGGAAACGCCCCACTTTTCTTCGAGCATCTTGGAAAGCTCGGCAGCTTCCAGAACGGTCAGGGCGGACAGCTCGTCCACCAGCTTCGCGAGATCAGCCATGTCTTTGTACTCCTTGATCTAGTAGCTTGGTTTGGTTCTTGCAACTCCCCCAGGGCGGCATGCCTTGGGGGACAAAACATCCGGGCCTCAGGCCGCGTCCTTCTTGGCGTATGCCGCCAACACCCGCGCCACCTGCCCACCAGGGGCCTGAAGCACGCCCGCGATCCGCGTCGCCGGGGTCTGGATAAGACCCAGCAGCTGCGCGCGCAGCGTCTCCAGGGACGGCAACTCGGCCAGGGCCTTCACGCCATCGGCGTTCAGCGTCTGGGTTCCAAGAGCACCGCCCAGGACAACAAACTTATCGTTTGTCTTGGCGAACTCCACGGCGGTTTTCGCTACAGCCACCGGGTCGGTTGACCACGCAAGCGCGGTCGGACCCTTCAGCAATGGCGAAATGCCTTGGAAGCGGGTGCCTTCGAGGGCGCGGGTGGCCAAGCGGTTCTTCGCGACCTTATACGAAGCCCCCGCCGCACGCATCTTGCGCCGAAGATCACTCACATCCGCGACAGTCATCCCGCTATTGCGGGCGACCAGCACGAAGGAGGTCTCAGCGAAGATCGCAGCGAGAGATTCGACGAATTCGCGCTTCTCCGATCTTTCCACTCTACGTCTCCGTCGGTGACTGGGGCCTTTTGGAAGGGCTCCAGCCGGGTTCACTCGGGGGCGGGTGCCGGCATGGCACCAACCCCGGTTCGCCTGTCAGTCCGGAACGCCAAACCAAACCATTCCAGGGGCTTAGCCCTGGGGTGGTCTCTGCTTGGGCACACCGTCTATCCCCTGCGGGCCAAAAGGCCCTTCACTGTCCCGAAGGACTACAGGGGGTCTCCGACAGGTTCGGGAATGGCAATCGCCATCCCCTGCCCGCCCGGCCTTATCGTCCGGGCGTATTCTGCGCGTGGGACCAACCCACGCGAAAACCTTAACTGGCCGAGGCCGAAAGGCTCGCTACATCCACCTTCACGCCGGGGCCCATGGTGGAGGAAACCGCCACCTTCTTCACATAGGTCCCCTTGGCGCCAGTTGGGCGGGCGCGCTGGATCGCTTCCACGAAGGCGCGGGCATTTTCAACCAGCTGCGCCTCGGCGAAGGAAGCCTTGCCAATGCCGGCATGCACAATCCCGGCCTTCTCGGCACGGAATTCCACCTGACCCGCCTTGGCCGCGGTCACCGCACTCTTCACATCCATGGTGACGGTGCCAAGCTTCGGGTTCGGCATCAGGCCGCGCGGGCCCAGCACCTTACCAAGCCGGCCCACCAGGCCCATCATGTCAGGGGTCGCGATGCAGCGATCGAATTCGATCTTGCCTTCCTGCACCAGGGCCGCCAGGTCATCCGCACCGACAACATCCGCGCCGGCGGCCTTGGCTTCATCAGCCTTGGCGCCACGGGCAAAGACGCCAATGCGTACGGTCTTGCCGGTGCCATGCGGCAGGCCCACCACGCCGCGCACCATCTGGTCCGCATGGCGAGGGTCAATGCCAAGGTTCATGGAAATTTCGATGGTTTCGTCAAACTTCGCCTTGGCCGCGCCGCGGGCGAGCTTCACAGCTTCATCCAACGCATAGGTCTTTTCGCGGTCAAAACCCGTATAGGCCGCCTTCAGGCGCTTGCCTTGCTGTGCCATGATCTTAGCCCTCCACCACGGTCAGGCCCATGGCGCGGGCGGAACCCGCGAGCATGCGCACGGCAGCGTCCACATCATTGGCGTTCATGTGCTGCATCTTCACCTTGGCGATTTCCACCAGCTGAGACTTGGTCACGCGGCCGATCGGCGCGGATTTGCCCGGCGCGGTGGAGCCCTTATCGAGCTTCGCGGCCTTCAGCAGGAAATAGGTATTGGGCGGCGTCTTGGTGATAAAGGAAAAGGTGCGGTCCGAATAGGCAGTGATGACCACAGGCGTCGGTGTGCCTGGTTCCATCTGCTGCGTCGCCGCGTTGAATTCCTTCACGAATTGCATGATGTTGAGGCCACGCTGACCAAGCGCGGGACCCACGGGCGGCGAAGGGTTCGCCTTGCCGGCCGGGATTTGCAGCTTGATATAGCCTGCAATCTTTTTAGCCACTGTCTAATCCTCTCTCATAAAACCGAGAGGCCCGCGGTGCCTGCGATCCCTGATAAGGATCTCCCGCGTTCCCCAAAAGGCCAAGAAGCCCCAGGAAGCATCCGGGGGCTTTCAGCGGAAGCGCGCGTTTAAGCGCATCACGCCCCAGCGTCAAGCGCCCTGTTTTGGGCTGGTCAGGCGCTGCCGCCAGGGGCATAGAAAGCGCCATGCCCGCTCAAGCCTGGATTGTCGTCATCGCCGCCGCTGCCTCAGTCTCGCTCTCGCTTGGGGCGCGGCAGACCTTTGGCCTGTTCCTGCTGCCGCTGGGTACGGAACACGCCATCCCCGCCTTTGCGTATGGTGCGGCGGTGGCGCTGCATAACCTGCTCTGGGGGGTCGGCCAGCCCTTGGCCGGGGCCTTGGCGGATAAGATCGGCGCCGGGCGCGTGGCTTTGGGGGGCGCGGTGATCTACGCCATTGGCCTGATCCTGCCCGCGATCTGGCCGACCACGCCGAGCCTGATTATTGGCATCGGCGTGCTGACCGCGCTTGGCGTGGCGGCGGCGGGGTCTGGCACCGTGCTTGGCGCGGTTGCCCGCGCCGTGCCGGAAAACCGCCGCGGCGATGCTTTGGGGCTGGCCTCTGCTGGCGGGTCCATCGGCCAGGCGGCCATGATCCCCTTTGTGCAATGGGGGATTACGGGTTACGGCACCTCCGGCGCTTTTCTGATGCTGGCGGCGACCATGGCGCTGATGCTGTTTGTTGCCCCAAAGTTGGAATGGGCGCCACCTGGCCCCGCGACAGGGCGCCCGACCGGGCTTGCAGGCCTGCCGGCGCTGGCAAAGCGCGCCTTGGCCGAGCGTGATTTCGCCCTGCTGACGCTCGGCTTCTTCGCCTGCGGCTTTCAATTGGCGTTTTTGACGACGCATCTGCCGGCGCATCTTTCGCTTTGCGGCCTGCCGGCGGGGCTTGGCGTGACGGCGCTGATGCTGGTGGGGCTGTTCAATATTCCGGGATCATGGCTCTGCGGACGGATCGGCAATAGCATCCGCCCGGAAGTGGCCTTGGGCGGGATTTACATGATCCGCACCCTGGCAATCGCGATCTTCGCCAATGTGACGCCCACCGAATGGGGAACCTTGGTTTTCGCCGCTGTCATGGGCTTCATTTGGCTTGGGACGATTCCCCTGACCTCGGCGGCCATTGCGCGGCGCTTTGGCGTGGCGGATCTGGGCGCGCTTTACGGCATTTGCTTCTTCTCCCACCAATTGGGCGGGTTTCTGGGCGCGGGGGCCGGCGCCTGGGTGGTGGACGCCACGGGCAGCTACGACGCCTTCTGGCCGGTGATGCTGGTGGTCGGCGTGATTGCTGCGCTGGCGAATTGGGTCACGCGCCCGCCACGGATGGCGACGGCGTGAGGCGCCGCGGGGCACCGGTTGTCCGCCCGCCGCGCCTGGGCTAATCCAAGCCCCCCAGGCGCCGCGCCGCGCCGTTTTTTGTTGAGCCAGGCCAAACCATCATGCCCATTATGCCCGATAGCTGGATCCGCACCATGGCGGCAGAACACGGCATGATCGAACCCTTCGTCGAAGCGCAGCGCCGGGAAGGCGTGATTTCCTACGGCCTGTCATCCTATGGCTATGATGCCCGCGCGGCGGATGAATTCAAGATTTTCACCAATGTTGACAATGCCATCGTGGACCCCAAGGCATTTTCCGAAGATGGCTTCGTCACGCGCAAGGGGCCGGTCTGCATCATCCCGCCCAATTCCTTCGTGCTGACCCATACGGTCGAATATTTCCGTATTCCGCGCGATATCCTGGTGATCTGCCTTGGCAAATCCACCTATGCGCGCTGCGGGCTGATTGTGAATGTGACACCGCTGGAACCCGAATGGGAAGGCCAGGTCACCATCGAAATCAGCAATACCACGCCCCTGCCGGCCAAGGTCTATGCCAATGAAGGCGTGTGCCAATTCCTGTTCCTGAAGGGTGACGCCCCGCCCGAGGTCAGCTACGCGGACCGGCGCGGCAAATATATGGGCCAGCGCGGCGTCGCGCTGCCGAAACTCTGATGGATCGCATCCTGATCCGCGGCGGGCGGGTGCTCTCAGGCAGCATTCCGATCTCCGGCGCCAAGAATGCTGCCCTGCCGCTGATGGCGGCGGGGCTGCTGTCCGATGGGCCGCTCACGCTCACCAATGCGCCTGATCTGGCCGATGTTGCCACCATGGCGGGGTTGTTGGGCCATCACGGCCTTGATGTTTCACGTGACACAAACGCGCGCAGCATTACCATCAGTGGCGCCGCGACGGATCTGGAAGCGCCTTATGATCTGGTGCGCAAGATGCGCGCCTCGGTCCTGGTGCTTGGCCCCTTGCTCGCCCGCCATGGCCGCGCGCGGGTCAGCCTGCCAGGCGGCTGCGCCATCGGCACGCGCCCGGTTGATCTGCACCTGAAAGCGCTTGAGCAAATGGGCGCGGAGATTGAGATCACGGCGGGCTATATCGAAGCCCGCGCGCCGGGCGGCCTGAAGGGGGCGCGCATCATCTTCCCGCAGGTG
>JBIIIE010000149.1:0-6724 GCA_044235135.1 Roseomonas sp.
CGCTGTCACGCCGTATTGGCGCGGCCATTCGCGCGGCACTTTCCAACCCCGAAAAGGCCAAGACGGCCATTCCCGATGCGCTTGCGATGCGTCAGCGCATGCTGCGCGAATTGCCGGCAGCTGGGCCATGGGATGTGAAACTCAGTGCCGGTGGGCTGGTGGAGGTGGAATTCATCGCCCAGGCGCTGCAATTGCACCACGCGCCACGCCACCCCGAAGTGCTGGCCACCACCACGCGCATCGCCATTGCCAATCTGGCCAAGATTGGCGCGTTGGACAGCGCTGAGGCCGAAATGCTGATCGCCGCCGAGCGGCTTTGGCGCGGCATCAGCGGCATTCTGCGCCTGACGCTTGGCCCGTGGCGAGAGGCTACCTTGCCCGAACCGGCAGCCTCCGCCGTGTTGCGCGTGGCGGGGCCGCTTTGCGCCTCGCCACCCGTTGACCTTCCGGGCCTGCGCGCACAGATGGAAGCCAGCGCCGCCTTGGTGCGCCAGGTTTTCGAAGCCCGGCTTGGCCGGCTGGATCAGGGGAATCTTTCATGAGCGAATTGGCCGAAGGCAAAAAGGCACCCGCCTTCAAAATGGCGGCGAGCGGCGGGCGGGAGGTTTCCTCAGCCAGCCTCAAGGGCAAGCCTTTTCTGCTGTATTTTTATCCCAAGGCGGATACGCCTGGCTGCACCAAGCAGGCTTGCGGCGTGCAGGAAGCGCTGCCCCAGCTTGGCAAGCTTGGCCTGACCGTGATCGGTGTTTCGCCCGATGCCATGCCGCCCATTGAAAAATTCGTCAAGAAATACGGGCTGGAATTTCCGCTGGCGTCAGACGCCGAACACAAGACCGCCGAGGCCTATGGCGTTTGGGTCGAAAAATCCATGTATGGCAAGAAGTATATGGGCATGGAGCGATCAAGCTTTCTGGTCGGCGCCGATGGCAAGATCGTGAAAATCTGGCGCAAGGTGAAGCCCGAAGCCCATGCGGCTGAGGTGCTGGCCGCCGCCAAGACGCTTGGGTAATTGCGCTTCGTCAGTTTTCTTCCCGCCCTTGGAGGTTTTCAAAAACCTCCTCCGCGCGCTTGAAGATTTCCTCGGCATTTTGGCGCTTCGCGGGATCGGTCTGCTTGTCGGGGTGGTAGCGCCGGCGAAAGGCGCGGCGCACCTCCACAATCAGCCAAAGCGGCGCATTGGGTGTCAGATAGACGCGCGCATGCGCGCTGCCATCCGCAGGTGTTTCCTTGAGCTTCTTCAGCTCTGCCTCAGCATCCTGCAAACGCTTGCGCAATACGGCGATTTCTTCCGCGGCAATCGCCAAATATCGGCGCATTTCCTCGGGCGGCGCGCCGCGGCCTGGCAGCTTGGTCAGGATATTCGCCAGCGCATTCTCAATGCGTCGCGCAATCAGCTTTGCCCGCGCGCCAGGGCGACGTTCCGTTTCAATCAATAATTGGGACAGCAGGACGCGATCACCCTTATGCTGCGCCGCATGTTCGGCGAGCTGATCCAAGGGCCATTCCCGAAAGGGCCTGTCTTCGGCCATCGCTGGCAAGAATCCTCAATGAAAAACCTATGATGACCAATGCCCCCGCCCCTGAACAGGGGCAAGCCCGCTTCGCAGCAGCGCCGTAATGGGTAAAACTGCGCCATGACCTTCCGGGAGATACCATCATGACCCTTGGCCCAGGCCGCCGCGCCTTTTTGATGGCTGCCGCCAGCCCGCTTGCCGCCCCCGCCCTGGCCCAGGCGCCCTGGCCCGCGCGGCCCGTGCGCATCGTAGTGCCTTTCCCGCCGGGCGGGTCGAATGACGTGGTGGCGCGGCCTTTGGCGGAACGCTTGCAGGCAAGGCTCGGCCAGCCGGTGGTGATTGAAAACCGCGCCGGGGCAGGGGGCGCCATTGGGGCCACCGCGGTCGCGCAGGCGCCGGCGGATGGCTATACGCTCATGGTCTCTTCATCCTCCTTCGCGACAACCTCCATCACGCAGCGCGTGCCCTGGGGCGTGTTGGAGAATTTCACCCCGGTCGCGCTGCTGGCGCGTTCGCCCTTCATCGTGCTTGTGCATCCGGATTTCCCGGCGCGGAATGTGGCGGATTTGGTGCGCATGGCGCGCGAAAGGCCGGGCGCGATTGATTATGGGTCCTCTGGCCCTGGCGGGATCAATCATTTCGTCACCGAATATTTTTGTCTGCGCGCCGGGATCAAGATGAACCATGTGCCCTATCGCGGCATGCCGCCGGCGGTGACGGATTTGGTCGCGGGGCATATCCCCGTGCTGATCACCACAATGCCGAGTGCCGCCAGTGTGGTACGCGAAGGCCGCGTGCGGCTTTTGGCCTATACCGCGCCCGGTGCGCCGGATGGCGCACCCCCAGCCCCAACGGTGAAGGAAGCCGGCATTGATTATGAAAGCGACATCTGGTGGGGGTTGTTTGCGCCACGCGGCCTGCCGGCTGACATCCTCACGCGCCTGAACGCCGAGGCCAATGCCGCCTTGGCGGATCCGGAAATGGCAAGGCTGCTGCAAAGCGAAGGTGCGCGGCCATCGCCGGCGACCCCGCAAGCCTTTGCGGAAATCCTGCGCGTGGAACTCGCGCGCTGGCGCGAAGTGGCGGCAGCGGCGAATATCAAGCTGGATTGATCTGATGGCCGAAATTCGCCGCAAGAATTGGGACCCTGCCGCCAAAGGCGCGATGGAGGGTGTGCGCGTCATTGACCTCTCGCGCCTGGTCGCCGGCAATATCCTGACCAAGGTTTTCGCTGATCACGGCGCGGAAGTGATCAAGGTGGAACCGCCCGAAGGTGATACGCTACGCGCCTGGCGCGTTGGTGGGGTGGAGACAAGCTGGAAGACCATTTGCCGCAACAAGAAAAGCATCTGCCTTGATCTGAAGAACCCGGAAGGCATCGCCGCCGTGCGTGCCTTGGCGCGTGATGCGGCGATGCTGGTGGAAAGCTTCCGCCCCGGCGTGCTGGAAGCCATGGGGCTTGACCCCGCTGGTTTGCTCGCTGCCAATCCGCGCCTGGTGATCGCGCGGGTTTCCGGTTGGGGTCAGGATGGGCCGTATCGCCACAAGCCGGGCTTTGGCACTTTGGTGGAAGGCTATTCCGGCTTTGCTGCGATCAATGGCTTTGAGGATCGTGAACCCGTGCTGCCGCCCATGTTCATGGGCGATGCCTATGCCGGGCTTTACGGATCTGCCGCCGCCATGATCGCGCTGCGCCATGCGGAGGCAACCGGGCAGGGGCAGGTGATTGATGTCTCGTTGTTCGAGCCTTTGTTCAGCGTGCTGGAACCGCAAATCGCCAATTGGCGCATCACACGCAAACGCAAACCACGCACCGGCAGCCGCAGCACCAATACATCGCCGCGCAATGCGTATCGCACCAAGGATGGCGGCTGGGTCTGCCTTTCCGCTTCCACGCAGGGCATGACGGAAAAGCTGCTGCGGTCCATCGGGCAGGAAGCGCTGATCACCGATCCACGCTTCGCCAATAATCCTGCGCGCGTGCAAAATTGGCAGGAATTGGATGCCATCATCGGCGGCTTCATCGCGGAGCGCGACTTGGCCGAAAACCTCGCGCATTTCGACAAGGCCGGTGTGACCATCGGCCCCATCATGGATACCGAAATGCTGGAGAGCGACCCTTACGCCATTGAACGCGAAGCGCTGATTGAAGTGCCGGATCAGGATATGCCGGATGGCTGGCTGCCGATGCATGGCATGGTGCCGCGGCTTTCGGGAACACCCGGGATTTTGGCGCGGCCAGCCCCCAGGCTTGGCGAACATAATGCGGAAATCCTGGAACCGGCTTTGGGTGCGGCGCAGTTCCAGAAATTACGTGATGGCGGGGTAATACGCGGATGAACAAGATGTTTGATCTGACCGGCAAGATTGCGCTGGTCACGGGTTCCAGCCAGGGGATTGGCTTTGCCTTGGCCAAGGGGCTGGCGGAAGCGGGCGCGCGCGTGATCATCAATGGCCGCGATGCCGCGCGCTTGGCCGCAGCGCAGTCCAAGCTGCGTGAGGCCGGGATTGAAACCATCAGCCACGCCTTTGACGTGACTGACCCGCAGGCGGTGGAGCACGCTTTCACTGAGATGGAAAGCGCGATTGGGCCGATTGATATTCTGGTCGCCAATGCCGGCATCATGCGCCGCGCCCCGGCGGTGGAGATGCCGCCCGAGACCTGGCGCGAAGTGTTGGGCACAAACCTTGATGGCGTCTGGTATTGTTGTCAGGCCGCCGGCAAGCGCATGGTGCCGCGCGGCGCGGGCAAGATCATCACCATCTGTTCCGTGCAAAGCGAATTGGGCCGCCCCACCATCGCGCCCTATGCCGCGAGCAAGGGGGCGCTGCGCATGCTGACGCGCACGCTTTGCGCCGAATGGGCGAAGCATGGCGTCAATGTGAACGGCGTGGCGCCGGGCTATTACGCGACGGAACTCACCAGCGCGCTGGTGCAGAATGCTGAGTTCAGCGATTGGCTCTGCAAGCGCGTGCCCGCCGGGCGCTGGGGCAAGGTGGAGGAATTGGTGGGCGCCACCGTCTTCCTTGCCGCCCCGGCCTCAGATTTTGTGCATGGGCATTTGCTGTATGTGGATGGTGGCATGACCGCTGTTGTCTAACTCATCCGCGCGATCAGCTTTTTTGCGCGCTCGACAATCGGCTTGTCAATCATATCGCCTTCAAAGGCGACAGCGCCCTTGCCCTCGGCCAGCGCGGCATCAAACGCCGCCACCAGGCGCTTGGCGCGTTCCAGTTCTTCGGGCCGCGCGCCATATTCTTCATTGATAATAGCCACCTGGGAGGGATGCACGCAGGAAGCACAGGCAAAGCCGATGGCACGAGACCGGCGCAGCATGGCGCGATATCCATCCAAATCCTTCAAGCCCGCCACCGTGCCGATGAAGCCGAGCGGCAGAATGCCGGCGGCCCGCGCGGCGATCAGCCCAAGGCGCTTGGGCAAATCCAGCGCATCGGGTGTTGGTTCCGCGCCCAGATCGGTCGCCAAATCTTCCCCACCTACACCAAGCGCCACAATCCGCGGATCGGCGCCGGCAATCGCATCCACTTGGCGCAGCGCCGCCGCATCTTCGATCAGCACAATGAAACGGAGCGACCCGATTTCGCGCCCCGCCGCAGCTTCCGATTCGGCGGCGAGTTCCGACAGCAGCCGCACATGATCCGCGCCCATCATCTTGGTGCAGATCACACCATCCGCGCCGGCTGCGGCGGCTGCCGCGATATCATCAGCGGCCATACGCAGCGGGCGATTGATGCGCACCACAATATCCGCGCCATTACGCCGCGCACTGGCCGCGGCAGCCGCAAGCCCGGCCCGTGCGCGGGCCTTGGCATCGGGGGCCACGCCATCTTCCAAATCAAGAATAATCGCATCCGCGCCGCGTTCATGCGCCTTGGCGACAAAGCGTTCCTCGCTGGCTGGCACGTAAAGCAGGGAACGCCAATTCGGCAGGTCGCGGTTCATGGCAGCATCTCCGAACCCGGTACAATGCCCTTGGGCAGGCTGGCGGCATGGCGCGCGATCTCTCCAGGCCGCGCCAGCCAAATCTTATCCCGCTGCGTCAAAATATGCTGCATGGCGCGGCGGAAGGGGCGCAGCCGGAAGGGTTGGCCGATGATGAAAGGGTGCAGCACGATGGAACAAACCAGCGGCATATCGCGCGACCGATCCAGCATTTCGTCAAATTGATCCACCACCATATCGGCGAAATCGCGCGCCGCTTGCTGGCGGAAAATGGCCACCGGGCTGTCATTCACTTCGACCGAATAGGGCACGGAAAGCATAGGACCGGCGCGGGTTGTCATCCAGAAGGGCTGGTCATCCGCCGGCCAATCCATCACGTAGCTGAAGCCTTCTTCCTTCAGCAGATCAAGCGTTGTTGCGGATTGCGTGATATAGGGACCAAGCCAGCCATCGGGGGCCTTACCGGTGTGGCGGATAATCGCCTCTCGGCTTTCGGCAATCAGTCGGCGTTCATCATCTTCGAACAGAATATCCTGCCTTTCGGCATTGGTGCGGCCATGGCCGATAAACTCATCGCCGCGCTTCATGAGCGCTGGAGCAATTTCCGGGCAGGTATCCAACACCAGCCCATTCACATTATGCGCGGCAGGCAGGCCATATTCATCGAACATGGCCAGCATGTTCCAAAGCCCGACGCGATTGCCGTAATCCCGCCAGGCGTAATTGCGCTGGCTTTGCGGCGCGGCGGCGCCGGTGCTGTCACTGCCAAGCCCGGCGCGGAAAGCGAAGGCTTCGATATTATTGCACAGCACCACCGCAAGCCTGCTGCCGTTGGACCATTCATAGGTGGGGCGATGGGGGATGGCGCTATGCTGATAGCGCCCATGGGTTGGCAGTTTCATGGCCGGTCTCCAAAACTTTTCCTGGGACGCTAAGGCCGGGGGCTGGCCCCGTCAAAGCCGCCCACCCCCTTTGCAGCCCCGCCCAGCCATGGGCTATCCTTTCCGGGAAAAGCGGAGGAATGGCTGATGCCAGACGGGAGTGCCACGGATCGGATCGCCTATTCGGCGCCGATCGGCGATGAGGTGAAAACAACCACCTGCTATATGTGCGCCTGCCGTTGCGGTATTCGTGTGCATCTGAAGGATGGCCGCGTTCGCTATATTGAAGGCAATCCCGATCATCCGGTGAATAAGGGCGTGCTCTGCGGCAAGGGCAGCGCCGGCATCATGACGCAATATAGCCC
>JBIIIE010000007.1:0-20406 GCA_044235135.1 Roseomonas sp.
CAGAATCTTGGACAGCGCATCTTTTGTGCGGTCGCGTTGATACCCTGTGGCCTCATCGACTAAAGCGATGATACCCACACGCGCCAGCCCACGAACTAAGATTTCACATTGCTCCGCGATGTGCTTTTGTTGCGGCAGAAGTGCACCCGCATTGCGCGCCGTCAGCACAGCATCGCAAAGTTCGGGAAGAATGGTCGCCTCATAGCCGCTAGCCATGACGCCGCCGGTTGGAGCACGGAAACGGATCGGCATTGTCATCCTACTGATCAGATCACCGGAAACAAAAGGATTAATTGCCTTCCCGGATATAAAACTGGCCAGTCGATCACCCTCACCGCCTCCGGCACTCCCGCTTGACATCCCCAGAGATTTAACCATTCCGCCCAGAGATAGAACTCGGCGGCCATCCTCAAGCACATAACAGGGAATTTCTAGGTTCCCGATCTTAAGCGGATGCGCCGGGTCGCCGTGGGTCGCCTTCAACACAGTGCCATCCCAGCGCGCCGCAGCCGCCTTCTTGGCGATACTCTTGCGTTCGCTTTGGGTAAGGGCATCACGACGCGCGATGCCCCCCTTAGCCTTTCCGGTCACTTCTTTCATGCAAGCACCATCCTTTCTAAGCTTGCATAGTAAGCCATCTGGGATAATTTGCAAGCATAAAAAACCTCATGCTTGCATGTGGCGTAGTGCTCAAGCCTCGTGATCCCTACGAGCCGCCTGGACATCAAGACCCGGGCGCAGGTCTTTAGCCTTTTGGTCCAAGTTGATCGTCAAAAGCCCACCATGCGGATGTCGCTCCGTCGCGTTATCGAATTAATCAATGCGTTTGAATAGAAAGACGAAAACCACGCCCATGCCGCCACGCTCAACTTTATTCGCTATAACTGCGGGTGCATTCGAAAGACGCTCCGGGTTACCCTCACCATGGTCGCTGGCGTCGCCGATGACGTCTGGACGGCTGTGGAAATCGTAGCCCCTTTAAAAACGATACACTATCAAACTATCACATTTTCCAGGTCGCCAAGCGTTCCGCCTGGCTTGAAAATGCTCAAGGCCACTTCACCGCCGGCGGCATGGACATCAGAATTGCTTCCACATTGCCCCCGGTTTTCAGGCCGAAAATCGTGCCGCGGTCATGCAGCAGGTTGAATTCCACATAGCGGCCACGGCGGATCAGCTGATGTTCGCGCTCCGCCTCGGTCCAGGCTTCATGCATGCGTTTGCGGATAATGGCGGGATAGGCTTGCAGGAAGGCCAGGCCCACATCGCGGGTGAAGGTGAAATCGGCTTCAATTCCCTTGCCCGGCGTGCGATCACCCAGCCAATCATAGAATATGCCGCCAAGCCCGCGCGGCTCACCGCGATGGGGCAAAAAGAAATACTCATCGCACCACTTCTTGAAGCGCGGGTAATAGCTTGCGTCGTGCTTGTCGCAGGCCGATTTGAAGGCCGCGTGGAAATCCGCCGCATCGGCCTGGGCTTCAGGCGCTTCGGGCTTCATCGGGGTTATGTCCCCCCCGCCGCCGAACCAGGCATTCCGGGTCACGATGAAGCGCGTATTCATATGCGCCGCCGGCACGCGCGGGCTTTGCATATGTGCCACCAGAGACACACCTGTCGCCAGAAAACGCGGGTCTTCCTCGGCGCCCGGGATTTGCTTGCGGAATTCGGGGGAGAATTCGCCAAACACGGTGGAGACATTCACCCCCACCTTCTCAAACACCCGCCCCTTCATGACGGACATCACCCCCCCGCCGCCTTCCGGCCTGTTCCAGGCAGTGCGGGTGAAGCGCCCCGGCGGCAGGCCGGTATGGGGGCCAACGGCCAAATCATCCTCAATCGCTTCAAAAGCGGCACAAAGCCGGTCCCGCAATTCTTCGAACCAGGCGCGGGCGGGGGCCACAAAGGGATGGCCCTGCGGGCCGGCGGCAGTTTTTTCCATGTCAGACTTCCGAATGTTACACTGGGGCGCATTTACACCTTGCAAATCGTCCTTCTATAAGACCCCGTTTCCTGGTGGGGCCGGGTTTCGGCGCCGCTGT
The DNA here is from genome assembly GCA_044235135.1 of Roseomonas sp. Taxonomy (GTDB): domain Bacteria; phylum Pseudomonadota; class Alphaproteobacteria; order Acetobacterales; family Acetobacteraceae; genus Neoroseomonas. The sequence goes on from JBIIIE010000007.1 coordinate 2,043, forward strand.
TTCGTGATGAACATTGCACCTTTAGGGTGCGCACCTAAATCGTGCGGCGAAGCGGAGCCCTCGGCAAGAGGGGGGTCGCCCGCCGCAAGGGGATGTTGAGGATGGCTGATACCGGACACGCGGCGACCGACGGGGCGCCCCGCCGTGACTTTCTGATGCTGGCAACCGGCGCTTTTGCTGCTGTGGGTGTTGGCGCCATTGCTTGGCCCTTCATTGCATCCCTGCAGCCGGCGAAGGACACGCTGGCGCTGGCGAGCACTGATGTGGACCTGGCGCCGATCACGGAAGGCCAGGCGGTGACCGTGATGTGGCGCGGCAAGCCGGTTTTCGTGCGCAACCGCACGGCCAAGGAAATTGAGGAAGCGCGCGCCGTGCCGGCGAATTCCCTACCGGATCCGGCGACCGACCAGTCCCGCGTCCAAAAGGATCAATGGCTGGTGCTGATCGGCATTTGCACGCATTTGGGCTGTGTGCCGACAGGCCAAAGGGCCACCGATGCGCGCGGCGAATATGGCGGCTGGTTCTGCCCCTGCCATGGCAGCCATTACGATACATCGGGCAGAATCCGCAAAGGTCCGGCGCCCCGGAACCTTGACGTTCCGCAATATGCCTTCACATCCGACACCAAGATCAGAATCGGTTGAGGATAAAAAACATGTCAATCGGCTTGCACAATAGCGAATTCAAGAACCCGGTGGTGCGCTGGATAGACCAGCGCATGCCGATTTTCACCATGATGCAGAAGGAATACGGAACCTTCCCGACGCCGAAGAATTTCAATTATTTCTGGAATTTCGGTGCGCTCGCCATGGTCACGCTCATGATCATGATCGCGACGGGGATTTTCCTGTCCATGCATTACGCCGCGCATACCAGTCTCGCCTTCGACAGCGTTGAGCGCATCATGCGCGATGTGAATTTCGGCTGGCTGATCCGGTACGTGCATATGAACGGCGCCAGCATGTTCTTCATCGTGGTCTATATCCATATCTTCCGCGGCATGTATTACGGTTCCTACAAGGCGCCGCGTGAATTGCTGTGGATCCTTGGTGTGGTGATCTTCCTGCTGATGATGGCAACCGCCTTCATGGGCTATGTGCTGCCCTGGGGCCAGATGTCCTTCTGGGGGGCGACCGTTATCACCAACCTGTTCAGCGCCTTCCCGGTGGTGGGGAACTTCATCGTGGAATTGCTGTGGGGCGGCATGAGCGTGGATAACCCCACGCTCAACCGCTTCTTCAGCCTGCATTACCTGCTGCCCTTCGTGATTTTTGGCGTGGTCTTCCTGCATGTGGCCGCGCTGCACATTACCGGGTCCAATAACCCGCTTGGTGTTGAACCCAAGGGTCCGCAGGATACACTGCCCTTCCATCCTTATTATACGGCGAAGGATAGCGTGGGGCTGGTGGTCTATTTCATCGTCTTTGCCGTGCTGGTGTTCTTCGCACCGAATTATCTTGGCCATCCGGATAACTACATCCCGGCCAATCCGCTGGTGACACCGCCGCATATCGTGCCGGAATGGTACTTCCTGCCCTATTACGCCATTCTGCGCGCAGTGCCTGACAAGCTTGGCGGCGTGCTGCTGATGTTTGGTTCGATCCTGATTTGGTTCGTGCTGCCCTGGCTGGATCGTTCCCCGGTGCGGTCCATGCGGTTCCGCCCACTGGCGCGTCCGTTCTTCCTGCTCTGGACGGTCAACTTCCTTGTGCTTCTTTGGGTTGGTGCGAAGCCGGCGGAAGGCACCTATGTGCTAATCGCGCAGATCGCCACCGCCTATTACTTCGCCTATTTCCTGGTGATTCTGCCGCTGCTGGCGAAGTTTGAGCGACCCTTGCCACTACCTGAGAGTATATCCCGCCCGGTTTTGGGTGGGGGGCCGTTGCCCATGGGCGCGGCAGCCAAGCCGATGGAGAAGGCCTGATCATGTTGCGTAACTCCCTTACGGCCTTCGCCCTGGCCCTAGGCCTATTCGCTGCCGCCCCCGCCCATGCGGCGGGGGAGGCGATCCCCATCCCGGATCGGAAATTCTCCTTTGACGGGATTTTCGGCACTTATGATCGCGCCAGCGCGCAGCGCGGCTTCCAGGTCTATAAGGAAGTCTGCGCGGCCTGCCATGGCCTGAGGCTGGTTGCCTATCGTAACCTGCGCGAATTGGGGCTGACCGAAGCCCAGGTGGAAGCCATCGCGGCGCAGTTTCAAATCACAGATGGCCCAAATGATGAAGGCCAAATGTTCGAACGCCCCGGCCGCCCTGCAGATCGGTTCCGGCGGCCTTTCCCCAATGAAGCGGCGGCTGCGGCTGCGAATAACGGGAAGGCGCCACCGGATCTTTCGGTCATGACCAAGGCGCGGGCTGGTGGCGCAGATTATATATTCGCCTTGCTGATCGGCTACACAGACCCGCCTCCTGGTTTCGTGCTGGCTGATGGGGCCCATTACAATAAGTTTTATCCTGGTCACGCGATTGCGATGGCCCCTGTATTGAACCCCGATCAGGTTGAATACGCCGACGGCACCTCTGCCACTGTTGAGCAGATGGCGCATGATGTCAGCACCTTCCTGCAATGGGCTGCGGAGCCGGAACTTGAACAGCGCCGCGCCATGGGCGTGAAGATCATCATCTTCCTGACCATCCTGGCCGGGTTGACCTATGCCGTGAAGCGCAAGATCTGGGCTGACGTCGAGCACTGATCGCTTCCAAGGCACGGTAAGAAAAGGCACGCGTCCCTTCCGGGGCGCGTGCTTTTTTATGCGCTGCCAGCGATTTCCATCGGCGCGGGTTCTGCGCTACTGACTTCCGCTATGCAGCCATCCGAACACGCCCTGCGTTTGAAGGTACAGGTGACTTTCCTGCGCATGGATGCGCCGCCCACCAGCCCCGCCCCGGCCTTGCCGGCGGATGCGCGGGTGGAAAGGGTGCGGCATTGCTCGGTGCCCTTTTATCGCTACCTTTACGATACGGTGGGGGCGCCCTGGCTGTGGTGGATGCGGCGCTTGGCATCCGATGCGGAATTGGCGGGTTTGCTCGGCCATCCCGCGGTCAGCGTGCATGTGCTGATCCGTGATGGTGAACCGGCCGGGTTTTATGAGCTGGATCATCGCAGCGGGCAGTCCGCGAATCTTTCCTATTTCGGGCTAATGCCCTGGGCGATTGGCACCGGGCTTGGCGCGGCGTTTTTGCGCCATGCGGTGGATGCGGCCTGGCAGATCGGCCTGCCGGCGGTCACGGTGAATACCTGCAATGCGGATCATCCACGCGCCCTGCCAGGCTATCTGGCGGCGGGCTTTCGGCGGCTGCGCGCGGTTGAGGAAGTCTGGCCCGTGCCGCTTTCCCTTGGCATGGTGATCCCGCCGCATCTGCCGCGCCTCTGATCGCACCAGCGTATTCCCAGAAACGCCACATCAGCCTTTAATGAGGGCGGAGGAAGAACCGCCATGAACAATGTCTCGCGCCGGGTGCTGCTCTGTTCCGCGCTTGCCTTGCCCTTCATCGCCCGCGCCAGGGCGCAGGCCACCTGGCCGGATCGGCCGGTGCGCATCATCATCCCCTTCGGTGCGGGTGGGCCAATTGATCTGGTGGGCCGCTTGCTGGCCGAGCATTTGAAGGAAAGGCTCGGTCAGCCCTTCATCATTGAAAATCGCCCCGGTGCGGGCGGCAGCATCGGCATTCATACCGTGGTGCAGGCGCCGCCCGATGGCACGGCCTTCGTCCTGACCAGCGCATCCTTGGCTTCCGTCCCGGCGCTTTACCCCAATCGCGGGCTTGATCCACGCTCGGCCTTGGCCCCGGTAAGTTTGGTGGCCGATATCCCAACCGCCATGGTGGTGCGTGCTGCCGCCCCGTATCAAACCGTGCAGGATGTGTTGAACGCGGCACGGGCTGAGCCCGGGCGGCTCACCTTTGGCAGCGGCGGCGTTGGGTCTTCCAACCATCTATCGGGCGCGCTTTTCGCGCTCGCCGCCAATCTTGATCTCACGCATGTGTCCTATCGCGGCGCGGCCCCGGCCATGACCGCGCTTTACGCCGGCGAAATTGACATGGTGTTCGCGAGCACGGTGGAAACCCTGCCGCATGTGCAAGGTGGCCGTGCGCGGCTTTTGGGTGTCGCAGGGCCACGGCGCTTGCCGGCCTTGCCCGATACGCCTGCCATCAATGAGATTGTGCCGGGCTATGTCGCGCTGAATTGGTATGCGATTGCCGCGCCGCGCGCCACACCGCCCGCCATCATCGCCCGCATGGCGGAAACCTTGGGCAGCCTGCGCGACCTGCCCGATGTGCGCGCGCGCTTTGCCGCTGCCGGCACCACGCCCTTGCTGACCGGCCCGGCGGAATTGGCCGCGCTGCTGGAGACCGATGTGCCGCAATGGCAGCGCGTGGTGGCGGCAACAGGGATCAAGGTGGAATGAGATGCTCCTTGCCCCGCCACAAAACTCTGATTTACCCTTCACCCGAAAACAATAACGCCCCGCGCCCCTTTGCGCGGTTCCGGAGGATCAGCGCATGAGCCAAGCCGCCTTCAAAGCCGCGCGGGATTTCCTGCTGGCGCAGCGCGGCGATTACGCCACGGCCTATCGCGATTTCCGCTGGCCCGAACTGGATCACTTCAACTGGGCGCTTGATTGGTTTGACGTGGAATTGGCCGCAGGCGCGCATGGCGCCCGCCCAGCGCTCCGCATCGTTGGTGATGGCGCGGCGGAACGCAGCTTTGCCGAGCTTTCGATAGCGTCCAACCGCGTTGCCAATGGGCTGCGTGCGCTTGGCGTGAAGCGCGGCGACCGTATTCTGCTCATGCTCGGCAATGTCGTGCCGCTTTGGGAAGTGATGCTGGCGGCGATGAAATTGGGCGCCGTGGTGATCCCCGCGACAACGCTGCTCGCCGGCGATGATTTGAAGGACCGCTTCACCCGCGGGCGCGCGCGCTTCGTTGTGGCGAATGCCGCCGATGCGCCGAAATTCGACGGGCTGGCCGCGGGTGTCACGCGCATTGCGGTGGGCACAGCGCCGGCGGGGTGGATCGCTTATGAAACGTTGCATCAGGGTGCGGCCAGCTTCACCCCCGATGGCCCGACCAAAGCGACTGATCCGTTGCTGCTTTACTTTACGTCAGGCACCACGGCAAAGCCGAAGCTTGTTCTGCATAGTCATCAATCCTATCCGGTGGGGCATCTTTCCACCATGTTCGTGCTGGGTTTGCAGCCAGGCGACATGCATTTGAATATTTCCTCGCCGGGCTGGGCGAAGCATGCCTGGTCCTGCCTTTTTGCGCCCTGGATTGCAGGCGCGGCGGTATTCATCGCCAATCAGCCGCGTTTCAATGCGCGCGGCATGCTGGAAGCCATTGCGGCCAATGGTGTGACCACGCTTTGCGCCCCACCCACCGTCTGGCGCATGTTCGTGCAGGAAGACATGAAATCCATCCGCACGTCCTTGCGCGAAGTGGCCGGCGCGGGCGAACCGCTCAACCCCGAAATCATCGAACAGGTGCGCGACGCCTGGGGGCTGACCATCCGTGACTTCTTCGGCCAGACGGAAACCACGGCGCAGATCGGCAATCCGCCGGGGGTGCCGCTGAAGGAAGGCTCCATGGGCAAGCCCCTGCCGGGTTATCGGATTGTCCTGCTCGACCCCGATGACAAGCCGGCTGAGGAAGGGGAGGTCTGCATCGCGCTGAACCCTGCGCCGACCGGGTTGATGATGGGCTATCAGGCCGATGATGGCGCCATTCTGCCGGCGGGCGAGGCGTTTTACCGCACCGGCGATGTCGCCAATCGGGATCAGGATGGCTATTTGACCTATGTCGGGCGGGCGGATGATGTCTTCAAAGCCTCCGACTACCGGATTTCGCCCTTTGAACTCGAAAGCGTGCTGATCGAGCATGAGGCGGTGGCGGAAGCCGCCGTGGTGCCGGCGCCGGATGCCATGCGCATGGCGGTGCCCAAGGCCTTCATCGCGCTGGCGCCCGGTGCGATGGCGAGCCCATCCACCATGCTGTCCATCTTCCAGCATCTGCGCGGGCGGCTTTCCGCCTTCAAGCGCGTGCGGCGCCTGGAAGTCCATGAGCTGCCCAAGACGATTTCCGGCAAGATCCGGCGCGTGGAACTGCGCCAGCTTGAGGAAAAGCGCTTCGCCGCTGGCGTGAGGCCCGAGGGCGAGTATCGGGAGGAGGATTTCCCGGAACTAAGGCAGGGCTGACCAATCTCCCGCTTGCCCCCGCGCGCAACTGGGTGTTTGTATCGGCTCAAATCCCGGAGAAGCCCCGATGAATGAGATCAATGTGCCGCGCCCGAATAATCTGGACGCGTTCTGGATGCCCTATTCCGACAATAAGTATTTCAAGGACCGCCCGCGCATGCTCGCCCGCGCTGAGGGCATGCATTACTACACGCCCGAGGGCCGGGAGATTCTGGACGGCACCTCCGGCCTTTGGTGCTGCAATGCCGGGCATGGCCGGCGGGAGATTGTGGAGGCGATCCAAAAGCAGGCGGCGATCATGGATTTCGCCCCCGCCTTCCAGCTTGGCCACCCGATTGCCTTTGAAGCCGCCGCGCGCGTGGCGGATATGACGCCCGATGGCATGGACCGGGTGTTCTTCACCAATTCAGGCAGCGAAAGCGCCGATACGGCGCTGAAAATCGCGCTCGCCTATCACAAGGCGCGCGGTGAATCTTCGCGCGTGCGCTTGATCGGGCGCGAACGCGGCTATCATGGTGTGGGTTTTGGCGGCATGTCTGTGGGTGGCATTGGCCCCAATCGCAAGCAATTCGGCGCGCTGCTGCCTTATGTGGACCATCTGCCGCATACGCATCTGCCGGCCAAGAACGCCTATTGCCGGGGCGAGCCGCCGCATGGCGCCGAATTGGCCGATGTGCTGGAAAACCTGGTGGCTTTGCATGGTGCGGAGACCATTGCCGCTGTCATGGTGGAACCGGTGGCGGGTTCAACCGGCGTGTTGGTGCCGCCGGTGGGCTACCTCAAGCGGCTCCGCGATATCTGCACCAAGCACGGCATTCTGCTGATTTTTGATGAGGTCATCACGGGTTTTGGCCGGCTTGGCGCCAATTTCGGCGCGGAGCGTCTGAGTGTGGTGCCCGATATCATGACCATGGCCAAGGGGCTGACGAACGCAGCCGTGCCCATGGGCGCGGTTGCCGTGAAGAATGAGATTTATGATGCCATCGTGACCGGCACGAGCGCCGGGATCGAATTCTTCCATGGCTATACCTATTCCGGGCATCCCTTGGCGGCGGCGGCGGCGATTGCCACGCTGGAACTGCATCGTGCCGAGGATTTGCCGGGCCGCGCCCGCGCGCTGGAACCCTATTGGCAGGATGCGGTGCATTCGCTGAAGGGTTTGCCGAATGTGATTGACATTCGCGATGTCGGCCTGATCGGCGCGGTGGAATTGGCGCCGCGCCCGGGCAAGCCCACGCAACGCGCGCTGGATGTCTTCCGCCGCTGCTTTGATGATGGCGTGCTGATCCGCGTGACGGCCGATATCATTGCCATGTCGCCGCCGCTGATTTGCGAAAAGCCGCATGTGGATCGGCTGATCAATACCCTGGCTGAGGCGATTACGGCGGAAGCCGCATGAGCGGAGCATTTTCAAGCCATGTGGTCCAACATGGCGACTCGGAAAATGCGACCAAACGATAACTCTGCCGGGCGGGGTGACCTATGCCCGGCTTCGCCCCATATAGGGGCCAAATCCTTTTGACGGAGAGACAAACGTGAGCGACACCGCCCGCGCCCCCGTGCCCGTGACCGTGCTGACCGGCTATCTTGGTGCCGGCAAGACCACGCTGCTGAACCGCATCCTGACCGAAAACCACGGCCAGAAATTCGCCGTGGTGATCAATGAATTCGGCGAATTGGGCGTGGATAACGACCTGGTCGTGGATGCCGATGAAGAAGTGTTTGAGATGAACAATGGCTGCATCTGCTGCACGGTGCGCGGTGATTTGATCCGCATCCTGGGCGGCCTGATGAAGCGGCGCGACAAGTTTGATGGCATTATCGTGGAAACCACGGGCCTCGCTGACCCTGCCCCGGTGGCGCAGACCTTCTTTGTTGATGATGATGTGAAGCGCGCGACGAAGCTCGATGCCATCGTGACGGTGGTGGATGCCAAGCATCTGCCCGCACGCTTGACGGATTCCAACGAAGCGCAGGAACAGATCGCCTTCGCCGATATCATTGTCCTGAACAAGATGGACTTAGTGACCGAGGCGGAGGCGGCGGAAGTGGAAAAGCGCATCCACGCCATCAACCCCTATGCCGAAATCCGTCGCGCCACGAAATCCGATGTGCCGATCAGCGCCGTGATCGGGCGTGATGCCTTCAACCTTTCGCGCATCCTGGAACGCGAACCGGAATTCCTTTCGGGCGAGGATGATCACGAACATGATTCAGAAGTGAACAGCGTTTCCTTCGAAGTGGACCGCCCGATTGATGCGGAGCGTTTCAACGCCTGGATCACGCAGGTGCTGTCCAGCAAGGGGCAGGATTTGCTGCGCACCAAAGGCATTCTGGCTTATGAAGGCGATGATCGCCGCTTCGCCTTCCAGGCAGTGCATATGATTGCCGATGGCGATTTCATCGGCCCCTGGAAGGAAGGCGATCCGCGGCGCTCAAAACTGGTGTTCATCGGGCGCGATCTCAATCGCCCCTGGTTGCGGCGCGGTTTTGAAGCCTGTCAGGCCGGCGAGGATGAGGCGAAGATCAATGCCGAAATCGCGCGTTGGAGCCCGCCCGAAGCATGAGTGGTGCGGATTATTTGCTGGATAGCCGGGGCGTTTCGCAAAACCTCGGCGCCTGGGTCGCGGGGCTTGCCTTCGGGCATGAGGGCAAGACGTGCAGCTTCGGCACCAGCGATGGCGTTTTGCATCGCGCGCTGATCGCAACACCGCAAGAAGCCTGGGCGCGGCATGAAGCGCATGATGGCGCGGTGCTGTCGCTTTGCGCCGATGCCAAGGATGGCGTGATTTCCGGCGGCGATGATGGGCGGCTGATGCGCCTTGGCGCGGATGGCGCTTTGGTTGAATTGGCGCGCTATGGCAGCCGTTGGGTGGAACATGTCGCAGCACATGAAAGCGGGCTGCGCGCCGCCGTGGTGGGCAAGGCCGTGCATCTGCTGGATGGCGCGGGGACAGCGTTGAAATCACTCGCGCACCCATCATCGGTTACGGGCATTGCTTTTGACGCCAAGGGCAAGCGCATCGCGGCCAGCCATTACAATGGCGCCTCGCTCTGGTTTGTTGCGGCGAAGGAAGACAAGCCGCGTTCGCTTGAATGGAAGGGCAGCCATATCGGCATTGAGATCAGCCCGGACGGCACGCATGTGGTCACCGCCATGCAGGAAAATACCCTGCATGGCTGGCGCTTGGCGGATGGTCAGCATATGCGCATGGCGGGTTATCCCGCGAAGACGAAATCCATCGCCTTCACCGCCAAGGGGCGCTGGCTTGCGACATCGGGCGCTGATTGCATTGTGCTGTGGCCGTTTTTTGGTGGTGGGCCGATGGGCAAGGCGCCAACCGAATTGGCCGGCGGGGATCAGGCGCTGTGCAGCGCGGTCGCTTGCCATCCGCAGCAGGAAGTGGTGGCGGCCGGCTTCAATGACGGGCTGGTACTGATCGCGGAAGTTGCCAGCGGGCGCGTGGTGCCCGTGGCCGCACCGGGACGTGGGGCGGTTTCTGCGCTGGCCTGGAGCGATTCCGGCACGCATCTCGCCTTCGGCACGGAAGAAGGCTTTGCCGGGCTGGTTGATCTTTCGCGCCGCTGAAAACCGCCCATCATTGACACGCATTTGCAACCGGTTCGGGGCTGGAAATGCCCCGCGTCCCTGTGCTTGAGTGCGCGCCTTGTTAAAGGAGAAGCACCATGGCCGCACGCGATGAAGATGATGAGGAATTCGATCTGGGCATCAGCCTGGAATCGGTCGCCGCCATTGTGGATGCGGCGCGCGCCGTGCAGGAAGGCGAAGAAAGCGGCGCAATCTCTCGCGCGGATGAGGATGAAGAAGGCCTCGACGCCGAAGATGATGAAAACATGGATGAGGATGCCTTGCGCGCCTTCATCAGTGAATTGAATGAGGATGAACAGGCTTCCCTGATCGCCCTCGCCTGGATTGGCCGCGGCGATTATGACGCCGATGATTGGGAAGAAGCGCGCAACCTGGCCCGCGAACGCAATATGCGTGACCCGGCGGGGTATTTGCTTGGCATTGAGATGCTCGGCGATATGCTGGAAGAAGGGCTGGAAGCGCTTGGGCTATCGCTGGATGAGGTGGAAGGCTGAGCGGTAAGCCTACCGCCGCCCGCCCCCCAAAATCCCGCCAAGGCCGCGCAGCACATCCTGCACCGGTGATGGCAGCGCGGGCACAGTGGGGCGCGCCGTTTCCGGCGCTGCTTCCGGCGCGGCGCGCGGCGCGGGCGCCGGACCATCCGCGCCAAGGCGCGCAATCCGCAAAGGCTCCGCGCAATCCGTTTCCGCATTGCGGCCAGACCCACCCAGCAGATTGCCCAAAGGATCGGTCACAACCCGCCCCGTCAGCGTATCGGCCAGCAAGCCGGCGGCGTTCTGACCAAGCGCCGCACCCGGCGGCACGCCCAAGCGAGGCGCGGCCAGCGTGCCGCCAAGATTGACCGGCGCACGCAGCCCAAGGCCCAAGACGCGCAGATTGGTATTCAGCCGCCCATTCAGGCTTTCATCACGCAGATTGATGGCGGCCTGCCCGTTGATCTGACCAATGGCGCTATCCATGAACAGCGCGCGGCTTTCGGCGATACCCTGCGCCGCCGCGAAGGCCAGCGCCACGCAACGCAGCTCCACCGCGCCCAGCCTTTGTGACGTGGGTGAAATCAGCGCCAGCAAAGCGCCCAAAGCCTCCATGGCGGAACCCTGTTCCAGCCTGGCATTGACCAGGGCGAGGCCCATATCGCCATTCAGGCTGGCAGCGATGGCGCGCGTCGTGGCGCCGGTGCCGCGCAGATCGGCGGCAATATCGCCGCGCCCGCGCAGCCCAAGCCCATCCAGCGCGCCGCTGAGTGCCGCAAGATCAAGCCCCGCGCCATCCGAACGCAGCCTGAGGCCGAATTGGGCGGGATTGGCCGCCGCATTTACCGTGACCTGCCCGGAAAGCCGCCCGGCGGGAATGGTCAGGGCAAAGGGAGCCAGCGTCAGCGCGCCATTCCTGAGGCGAAGATTCGTCTGCACCGCCGCTTGCGGCAGGCTGCTGGAGGTAACGCCGCGCAAGGCGAGTGCGAGTTCCGCATCCAAGCTTCTGAGCGCGGCCACCGGCACGGCAATATCCGGAATGACGCGCCCATCCCCCGCAGGCGCCGGGGCAGCAGGTGCCGGACGCGCCGCGCTTGGTGCGGGCGCTGCCGAAAGCGCATCCAGATCAAGCCGCGTGACATCAATCCGCCCGGCAAGGCTTGGCCGATCCGCAAGCGCCAGCGTCAGCGCCGCGGTGCCGGCCAAAGCAGGGCTGGTCACTTGCAGGCGGGGCAGGGTGATATTCCGCGCATCGCGCCATTCCAGCCGAGCCGATCCGCGCAAGCCTGGCGGCAGCGCCGCGAAGCCGGTCAGCCCGGCGGCATCCGGAGCATCCAAAATCAGGTCGAATTGTCCATCGGCCAAATCGCGCGGGCGCCCCACCCGGCCTTGCAGCGTCAGCCTGGCAGCCCCGGCGACAAGCCGCGCTTCAATGGGCAGCGGCGCCTCGGCGCCTTGGAGCAGCTTGCCGATCTCGCCCAGGCTTGCCTCAAGCCTTATGGCGTTGCCGGTGCGGTTGAAGCTGCCAGTAAGCCTTGCCTCGCCCTCCGGGGGGGCGATGAGTTCCAGCGCTTCCAAGCGCAGCCCGGGCAGCAGCCAGCCAAGATCACCCGCGCCGGCCTTGAATGTCAGCGCGCCAAGTGGCGGCAGCTTGCCCGGCGCACCGCCCAGCAAGGGCCCGGCCTGCCCGGCGAGCGTGAAGGTAATTCCCTGATAGCGCCATTCGGCGGCCAAATCACTCGCGCGGGCGGCGCTGATATTGCGGATGGACAGGGATGGGATTTCAATATCCCGCCCGCCGGGCAGAACAATATGAGCATCGCGCAAGCTGACCAGCCCGATCTGCGGCGAGGCGTCGGCCTGCCGTGGGGGCGCGGGGGCGGGGCTGGCCTCGCGCGCTGGTTTGTCAGCGGCGGGCAGCGCCCAAAGCGCGGGTTCGAGATTGAGCCTCAGCCCATCCGCTTCCACATGCGGAATCTCCATGCCGCCAGAAATCAGCGACACCAGCGAAACCGTCGCCGCCAGCCTGGGCGCCACCAAGCCTGGCGCCGCACCATCCGGCGCGCTGAGGGTCACATCACGCAATTCAAGCTTGGGGATCAGCCCCAAGGCCAGACCAATCCCGCCAATGTTGGCGCGATAGCCGGTGGCGCTTTCAATCTCGGCCTTGATGCGCGGCGTGAAGCGGCCGGATTCCAAAGCGGCGCGGAGTGCGAAAACACCGCCAACCAGCACCACGAACACCAGCGCCAAGCCGCCCGCGACATAGCGCGGCCAGCGCCGTGCAGGTTTCAGCGCAGATGCCGACATGGCGGGGTTTTCGGGCGATCAAAGCCGAGCAAGCCAAAGGTTTCCTTCATATGCGCCGGCAAGGGGGCAGCCAGTTCCAGCACGCCACCTTCCGGATGTGGCAGGCGCAAGGCGCGCGCATGGAGATGGAGCGTATTGCCGAAACCTTCCAGATGCGCGGCCTGCCCGCCATATTTACCATCACCCATAATGGGGCAGCGCAAAGCCTCGGCGCAATGCACACGGAGTTGATGCGTACGGCCCGTCAGTGGGCGCAATTCCAGCATGGCCGCCTGACGCTGCGCGGAATCCACCACGCGATACAGCGTGACAGCGCGCGTGCCTTCCCCATCCGCAACGCCTGCCACGCGTTCACCGCGCTGCCCGCCGAGTTTGGCGAGTGGCAAATCAATGCGGCCTTCCAGCGGATGGGGGCGGCCAATCACCACGGCCCAATAGGTTTTCTCAGCATCGCGGCCACGAAAGGCTGCGGCCAAGCGGGAAGCGGCGGCTGCGGTGCGCCCCAGGATCAGAACGCCCGATGTGTCCTTATCCAGCCGATGCACCAGGCGCGGGCGTTCTTCATAGCCAAAGCGCAGCGCATCCAGCATGCCATCCACATGGCGGATAATGCCCGGACCGCCCTGCACCGGCAGGCCCTGGGGCTTGTCCAGCACAATGACCGAGGCATCCCGGTAGATCACCATGCGTTCCAATGCCGCCGCATCACGTTCCGACACGGGGCGGGCGCTGGGCTGTTTCGCGGCATCCTGCGGCATGGGCGGGATGCGCAATTGCTGGCCGGGCTTGAGCCGCGTATTCGCCTCCACCCGCGCGCCATCCAGCCGGATTTGCCCGGTGCGCAGCATTTTCTGCAAAGCGCTTTGCGTCAGGTTCGGGAAGTGCCGATGAAACCAGCGATCAAGCCGGATATCGGCCTCGGCCGGGGCGATGGTGCGTTGCGTAACGGGCATGGTCATCCGTAACAGGGGGCGCGCCGATCCGAAAGCGCCAAAAGCATGGCATGCCGGATCATTGCATGGTTCCATCGCCCAAGGGTTTGCTTTAAGAGGGAACAAAATTTTCCTCGGGGAGGGTTTCATGATCAAAACCACACAATTTCCAATCACGCGCCGCGCCCTTGGCGGGCTTGGGCTTGGCTTGGCCGCGACAGGCACTGCGCGCGCGCAGGATATGGCCGGCAAGACAATTGAATGGATCATCCCCTTCGCGGTGGGTGGCGGTTCGGATGTCTGGGCGCGGTTTCACTTGCCGCTGCTGCAAAAGCATATGCCCGGCAACCCAACCGTAGTGATCCGCAATGTCACCGGCGGCGGCAGCATCAATGGCGCCAATCAATTCGCGCAGCGCACGCGCCCCGATGGCCTGACCATTCTGGGCACCAGCGGTTCGACGCAATTCCCCTATCTGATGGGCGATCCGCGCGTGCGTTATGATTACCGCGCCTGGAGCGTGCTGATGGCAAGCCCGACCGGTGGCGTGCTTTATGTGCGCCCGGAATTGGGCGTGCGCGGTCCGGCGGATTTGGCGAAGCTGCAAGCCGCGCAGGGGCTGCGCTTTGGCAGCCAGGGGCCGACCTCCTTGGATATTGTGCCCGCGCTGGCCTTTGAACTCATGAACCTGAATGTGCAGATTGTCTTTGGCATGCAGGGCCGCGGCCAGGGGCGCCTTGCCTTTGAACGCGGTGAAACACCGATCGATTATCAGACATCCTCAGCCTATACGAGCCAGGTTTTGCCGCTGGTGCGTGAAGGCAAGGCCGTGCCATTGTTTTCCTATGGCATCATGAATGCTGCCGGCGATATTGTGCGCGATCCGAATTTCCCGGATTTGCCGACCTTCCCTGAATTCCTGAAGGCGGCCACGGGGCAGGACCCTTCCGGCCCGGCCTGGGATGCGTATCGCACGCTGTTTGTGGCGGGCTTTGCCGCGCAGAAATTCGTTGTTGTGCCAAAGGAAACACCGCGCGCCATCCAGGATTTGTATCGCACGGCCTTCACGCGCATCTTCGCCGATCCGGAATACAAGGAAAAGCGCGGCACGGTGATTGGCGAATATGATGAGGTGGTGGGCGACGCTGCCGAGAAAGCCTATGCCGCCGGCACGGTGATCAGTGAAGCGACGCGCGAATGGATCAAGGAATGGTTGCTGCGCCGCTTTAATCATCGCCTCGGCTGATCAGATCACGCGCAGCGCGGCGAGAGGAGTAAACCAGGATGCTTGACGCGCTGCTGATGGCGCTGACCGCGCTCGCCAGCCCTGAACGCCTTGGCTATATGGCGCTTGGCGTTTTGATTGGCTACGCGATTGGCGTGCTGCCCGCACTCGGCGGCTTGGCCGGGCTTTCGCTGGTGATGCCGTTCATTTACGGGCTGGATCAGGTTTCGGCCCTTGCGATGCTGGTCGGTCTGGTCGCGGTGGCGGCGACGGCGGATACATTCAGCTCCATCCTGATGGGCATACCCGGATCATCGGCCAGCCAGGCGACGATCCTGGATGGCTTCCCCATGGCCCGACGAGGAGAAGCCGCGCGCGCCTTATCGGCTTCCTTCCTGGCTTCCATGATTGGCGGCCTGGTAGGCGCGGTGATTTTGACCGGCGCGGTGCTGATTGCACGACCTTTGATTCTGGCCTTGGGCACGGCAGAGCTTTTCATGCTGGCGCTGCTGGGGCTTTCCATGGTGGGCGTGCTGGCGGGCAAAAGCTTCGCCAAGGGGCTGATTGCTTGCGGCATGGGTTTGGCGCTTGGCATGGTGGGGACAGCACCCGCCACAGCCGAATATCGGCTTGATTTCGGGCTGATCTATCTTTCCGATGGTTTGCATTTGCCTGTGCTGGTGTTGGCGATTTTCGCGCTGCCGGAAATCATTGATCTGGCGCGCGGCGGCGGCACCATTTCCCGCACGGCGGAATTGGGGCGCGGCTGGTTTGCGGGCTTGCGCGACATCATGCGCCATTGGTGGTTGCTGCTCAGGACTTCTTCCATTGGTTCGGTGCTTGGTGCGATCCCTGGGCTTGGCGGCAGCGTCACGGATTGGATTGTCTATGGTCACGCGATTCAAACCGAGAAAAATGGCCAATTCGGCAAGGGCGATGTGCGCGGCGTGATTGCGGTGGAGGCATCCAATAACGCGCGCGAAGGTGGCGCGCTGGTGCCGACTTTGTTCTTCGGTATTCCTTCTTCCGGTTCCATGGCGGTGTTCCTGGGCGGCATGACGCTGCTTGGCATTGAAGCCGGGCCGGCGTTGGTGGGTTCGCGGCTTGATCTGACTTATGCGATCATCTGGTCGCTCGCCATTGCCAATGTGATGGGCACGCTGCTGTGCTTTGCCACATCGCCCCTGATTGCGCGGCTGACCACGGTTCGCTTTGGGCTGCTGGCGCCCTTCATGATGATGGTGGTTTGCTTCGGCGCCTTCAACAATAACCGTGAATTGGCGGATTTGCTGTTGTTGTTGAGTGTTGGTTTGCTCGGCCTGCTGATGCGCCGCTTCGGCTGGCCGCGCCCGCCCTTTGTGGTGGGCTTTGTGCTGGCGCTGCCGATGGAAACCTATCTTTACCAAGCCGTGCAATTCTACGGCTGGGATTTCCTGACACGGCCCGGCGTGATGATTATCGGCGCGCTGATTGTGGTGTTTGCCGGGCTTGGCATACGCCAACGCCGGCTGGCCGATACGGAAGAAGATGGCGGCAGCAAGGATACCGGCAAGCGCCAGCCTCAGGCGATTTTCGCCGTGATTCCGGTGGCGCTTTTCGCTGCGGTTTTCATTGATGCCATGCGCCACAGCTTCCTCGGCGCGATTTTCCCGATGATGATTTCAGGCGCGATGCTGCTGATCAGCGTGCCGGTATTGTTGCGGCTGAATTTTGGCCGTGTGGGTGGTTCACTGTTCCATGACGCGGAAGCCAATGCGAAGCCCGAAGATGGCAGCTTCTGGGCGCATTTGGGTTGGGTGATCGGCCTTGTCGGGCTTTCGGCTTTGGTCGGGTTCCTGTTGGCCAATACGATCTTCTTCCTGGCTTTCCTGCGCCATGCCGCGCGATGTTCCTGGCGGTTGACGCTGCTATTGACCAGTATTGCGACCATTGGGCTGATCTTCGTGGCGCAAATGCTGACGCTCGATTTCCCGCAGGGGCTGTTGCAGCATTTCTTCGACCTCCCCTGGCCTTTACGCTGACGGATAGACTTATGCAGAAAGCCATTCCCTGCACGCTGATGCGTGGCGGCACCAGCCGCGGCCCCTATTTCCTGCGCCATGACCTGCCGGAAGATCGGGAAGCGATGGGGCGCGTGCTGCTTGCCGCCATGGGTTCCCCCGATGCGCGGCAGATTGATGGGCTGGGTGGGGCGACAACGCTGACCAGCAAAGTCTGCATCGTCTCCCGCGCGGCGCCTGGAGAAGCGCAGCAGGTGGATTATCTGTTTGCGCAGGTTTCCGTGGATCGCGCCTTTGTGGATTGGGGGCCGACTTGCGGTAATATGCTGGCGGGTGTTGGGCCTTTCGCGATTGAAAGCGGGCTGGTCCCGGCAGAGGAAGGCGAAACCCGCGTCATGATCCGCGCGGTGAATACCGGCGCCTTGATTGAAGCCGTGGTGCAAACGCCGGGCAAGCGCGTGAATTATGAGGGCGATACCGCAATTGCCGGCGTGCCCGGCACGGCTGCCCCCATTGTGCTGAATTTCGCCGATGCGGTGGGTGGTGCGACCGGCAAGCTGATGCCAACCGGCAATGCGATTGATGTGATTGATGGCGTGGAAGTCACCTGCCTTGATATCTGCATGCCGGTGGTGATTGCCCGCGCGCGAGACTTCGGCAAAACCGCCCGAGAAACCGCCAAGGAATTGGATGCCGACAAGGAATTCATGGCGCGCATTGAAGCCATCCGCCGCAAGGCGAGCCTGGCCATGGGCATGGGCGATGCGGAAGGCCGCGTCATTCCGAAATTCGCCATCATCGCGGAACCGGCGGGCGATCAGGGCGGTGTGGCCGCGCGCTATTTCACGCCGCTCGCCTGCCATGAAGCCATGGCGGTGACGGGTGGCATTTGCATTGCAAGCGCTTGCGTACTGCCCGGCACGGTGGCCGAAGGCATCGCGAAAATCACTGGCGCAGACCGCGAAACCGTGGTGCTGGAACACCCAACCGGCAGCATGGAAGCGGTGATCACTTCCACCCGCGCGGCGGATGGTTCGCGAGAGATCATTTCCGGCGGCACGCTCCGCACGGCGCGCCGCCTGATGGCGGGCGAGGTTTATGTCCCCGCCCGCGCTTGGGGTTAATTACGCAAGTTTAGTCGCCATCCCGTTCATAAAGCTCTCACGGAAACGGATCGGGTCGCGGTCCGTTTGCGTCTTGCCGGGTTCATTATCAATCCGCGCGCCGATCACATGCGGGCCATCGGTGGCAAGCGCGCGATCAATCAGCGCATCAAACTCCGCCTCATCCGCCGCCCAATGGGCGGAAGCAATGCCGGATGCGCGCGCGATGCCGATCAGGTCAGTGCCCGCTTGCGCCGCCGGCGTGCCCTGGCCGCCGGTGATCTGATAAATGCCGTTATCCCAGATCACGACAATCAGGTTCTTCGGTGCTTGCGCGGCAATGGTGGAAAGGCAGCCAAGCTGCATCAGCAGCGACCCATCGCCTTCCAGGGCGAAAACGCGCCGTTCCGGCTGCGCAATGGCAACCCCCATGGCAATGGGCGCGGCCAGGCCCATGCTGCCCAGCATGTAGTAATTCTCGGCACGATGGCCGGCGGCCCATAAATCCCAGTTGG
>JBIIIE010000429.1:0-22017 GCA_044235135.1 Roseomonas sp.
CGCCCATCCGCGTGCCGGCGCGCAGCACAGGGCCGCTGAGACCGAGGTCGGCGCGCGTCACCACCTCGCCGCTGCGGAAGCGAATGCTGCAGCCCAGGATCGTCTCTTCCTTTCCGGCGCGCAGGTCGAGCGTGTAGGAAATCGGATCAGAGCCGGTGACGGCGGTTGACCCCCTCTGGCGCGGCGGACCAGGCACGCCGCGTTTCACGTCGATCGTTCCCATCGTCACGACGGAAACCGCCCCGCTGAAGCCCACCGGCCGCCACTGGTGCTCGCCATAGAAGACGCTGTAGTCGCGCCAGGATTCAAAGTTGTAGACGATCCCACAAATGCGCCGCGCCGGGCCGCTGACGGTCAGGTTCGCGAAAATCGGAGCCGAGGGCAGCGTTTCGCGGGCGATCGCGAGCATCGGCAGCATCGGTGGCTGGCCCGACTGGGTCAGGCCGCTGCCGGCTTGGACAAGCACATTACCGGCGCCCAGTTGCCAGCGTGCATCCTGGCCGTTGTTCAAGCTCTCGAAAGCGGTCTCGGGGCGGATTCCCCCCAACCGAGGGACGCCGCGCGCCAGCATCTGGCCGAGCGCGTCCACCGTCTCGGCCGAGGCGCGCCAGCGCAGGCGCCCGGGCCCGCTCACCGCCACCTCGCCCGGCAGCACGACCGGCGTGGAGCCGAGCGTCAGCGGCGCGCCATAGCTCGTGATGCCGGTCTGGTAGGGCAGGTCGGCCGTGACCTGCAGCGTGGTGTCGTTGACACTGGCCGCCGTCACCTGCTGCCGGACCAGCAGCTCGATGCCGTGGCGGAGCGCCGAGAGCGGCAATTCCTCGCCGGGCACCAGCAGCGACCGCCGCCCGATCGCATCCGCATGCACCGCGGCCGCCACGCTGATGCGCCCGGCGCGCGGCATCAAGGGCTGGCGCTGGTCGATCGCATCGCCCGGCCAGCGCAGCAGCGCCAGCGGCACATGGTGGTGGTGCGGGCCAAGTGGCGGCGCGCGGTCCAGCAGCTGCAAGCTCGCATCGATGCTGCGCGCGGCGAAGCACCAATGCTCGCCGGCGCGGAAGACGCCGCCCGGGGTTGCCACATCGAACAGCACCTCGATGCCCGCTTCCAGCTCGATCGCCATGCCGGCGGGCGGCACCGGGATCAGTCCGTCCGATCCGGGCCCGTCCAGATTGGCGAGCACCACGCCCGCCGTGTTGCGCACCTGCCCCGCCTGGTCCCATTTGCGGATGCGCGTGCCGCGCGCCGCCAGCGTATCCCCGCCGATGCCGGTGGGCACCATCGGAGAGGGCAGGTGGGCCGTAAGGACGATGCGGCGGCTGTCATGGTCCACGCTGCGCAATTGCCGCATCACGCCGGCGCTTTGCGCGAATTCGCGGATGTCGTCGGTGATCTCCACCCAGTCGCCCGGGTTGAAGCGCAGCAGCCCGTCGCGGCCGGTGCTGGACAGCGTCAGGATATCGGGAGCCGTCACATCCTCGATGCGGGCGGCGATGGTGGCGTTGTCGCGCGACCAGGCGAAGCGCGCCGTGCCGACCGGCCCGCCCGCGATGATCTCTACTCGATAGAGCTGGTTTTCCAGCCCGCGGTAGCCACCGGAGGCCGCGATCAGGCAGGGCTCCGGCGCGGTGCTTGTGGTGGCGTGGCGCGTGGTGAGGCGCCCCATGGCGGGCGCGGTGCGCGCGGCCCAACCGGGAATGTCGGCCAGCGGCGTTGCGGCTGTCACGCCCTCCCCGATATCGGGCAGCACGCGCACCTGCCACACCGCCTGCAGCCGCGTGGTGGTATCGACGCCGCCGAGTGCGGGCTCCAGCAGGGCAGGGTCCTGCGTCGCCGTCACCTCGCGCAGCCACGTGTCCAGGTAGACAAGGTGCGGGCCGTCCGTGACGGGCAGCGGGTCCGGCCGCGGCCAGAAGGGCTGGGCGGCATAGTCGACGCTGCCCGTCGCGCGCGATTCCGCGAGTGGGCCGAGCATCACCGAGGGCGTGCCGAAATTCTCCAGCAGCAGCCCATCCAGGTAGAAGCGCCCAGCGCCGATCGTCAGCCGTCGCTGGCCGGGCACCACGCGGATGCGAAAACCCTGCGGCGTTTCCATCGGCACGCCGCTGCGCCCCGCCGCATCCAGCGTCTCCGCGCGGGTACGGCGCAGCCCGATGGCCGATTGCGTGTTCCAATCGGCGTCGAGCGCCACGCGCCCCTGTTGCAGGCGCACGGCCGCATGGGCGCGTCGCGGATCATGGCCGATGCGGCTGTAGTCTCCGGTCACGCGCCTTCCTCCCCTCGGTTACGTCTCATAGACGATGCCGGCCGACAGGCCGAGCTTCAGGTATTGGTCCAGCCGCAGGCGCAGATTGGCCTCGCGCTGCGTCGTGAATTGCGCATGGAACGAGCCCTGCTCGCCCTCATCCGCGGCGCCGCGGCGGATCGCCTCGGGGCAGGCGCGGGACAGCTGCGCATAGCCGGGCTGGCCGTAGCGCAGCGCGGTGAACACCGGCCGCAGCGCCGCTTCCAGCCGCGCGCGGATGGCGCCGGCATCGGCGCCCGGGCCGCGCCGCTCGATCTCGGCGGCGATCGCGGCATCCGGCAGGCAGCGATAGCGCGCGGGCAGCAGCGTGCCCGGCGGCAGCCAGGAAAAGCGCACGCAGCCGGATTGCACGCGCGCGGCGCCGACTGCGGGACGCGGCCCTTCCGCATGCAGGATGCAATCGCTGATCTGCGTGACTTCGGCGGCAGCGATGCGGCCGATCACCGTCAGCGCCTCCAGCGCCAGCAGCCCGCCGCCGATCGCGGCGTTGGTGGGGGCGTTCGCGTCGATGATGCTGTCCCGCGCCTCCAGCCGCGTACGCGGGCCGAGCCGCAGCGGACCGGTGATCGCGCCCTCCAGCACCACCCGCGCGCGCGTCGCCTCCGCCAGCAGGGAAGGCATGCCGGGCAGCGCGGGCGCGCCATCCGCGCCGAGGCTCTGGCCAGGCACGAGGGTGGCGTGGCGCAGCGTCAGCAAGCGCAGCCCTGTGGCGGTGCCCGCACCAAGCCGCAGCGCGCCACCCGCCACCACCAGCCCGTCGAGCGTGACGCT
The DNA here is from genome assembly GCA_044235135.1 of Roseomonas sp. Lineage (GTDB taxonomy): Bacteria > Pseudomonadota > Alphaproteobacteria > Acetobacterales > Acetobacteraceae > Neoroseomonas. The sequence goes on from JBIIIE010000429.1 coordinate 3,077, forward strand.
GGCGTCGCCGCCGTCGCCAGTCACCTCCAGCAGCATGTCGCCGCCGAGCCGCAGCAGCGGCCGCGCGCCATTCGCCGCGCGCAGCACCAGCGCCGCTCCCGCGGGCACGCGCAGCAGCGGCGTCTCGGCATAGGTGCGGCTGTCGGTGACCTCGACGATGCCGCCCGTGCCGGCGAGGGCTGCGAGGGCGGCGGTGATGCTCGGGTGGTCGGCGGGCACGCGCTGTACCTGCGTGCCGGCGGGCGGCACGGGATCACCGCGTTCATAGGTGCCCCCGCCCATCGGCGCGGCGAAGCCGTAGTGGAAACTCAAGCGCAGGCTGTCATCCGGCTGGTCGTCGCGGAACAGCAGGCGGCCGTTTTCGGGGTCGATCGCCAGCAGCGTCGCGGGCGGGGCGGCGGACCATGCCGGGCCGGCGCGGTCGGTCAGCGCGCAGACCGTGACATCGCCGGCCGGCACCGGCACGAACCGGCCCGCGGCATCGCGCTGCTCCACCGTGATGGCGCGGCCGGGCCCGAACCAGGCAGCAATGTCGCGCGCCATGGCCAGCCGCGTGATCGGCGCTGGCACATCCTGCGGCGTCGCCATCTGCACCAGCCCAGCCTCCGCCGCCCGCGGCGAGAATAGCGCCATATCGGCGCCGAGCGGGTTGATCCGCCAGCGCCGCGCATCGATGCGTACGGGTGTCGCGCCCGGCACCGCATAGCCGCCCAGCCGCCAGAGATGGATCGCGACATGGCCGAGATTGTGCCGCCCGCGCCCGCCCTCGATCGAACGCACATCGATGGTGGCGAAGCTGCTGTCGAAGGCGCTGCCGAGGCGGGCCAGCGCAAGCCCGTCGCGCAGCCCCTGCGTCCAGGGCGCGTGCGGGCGTGGGTGGTTCATGTATTGCGTTAGGGCGAGGCGCTGGAACATCTCTACGCTGCGCGCGGGCCAGCCGGTGACGTCGGCGGCCATCTGTTCCAGCATCGCCGCCGTGCCCTTGCGACGGCGATAGGCGATGGTGTTCGCCACCTCCGCGCGTGGCGACCGCACGGCCGCGGCGGCGCCATGCAGCGCGCGATAGCCGACCAGCGCGCCGAGATAGGGCGCCACCCAATCGGCGCAGGTCTCGATGAACTGGTCGTCGTAGAGCTGGTCCAGATCCTCCTCGATCACCGCGATCTGCTCGGCGATGACGCCGAGCAGATCCGCCAGCGGTCCGCCCTGTTCGGCATCGCGCATCTGGTGGATGGCGGGCAGCAGGGCCAGCAGCGCGCTTGCGTCCCAGCTCATGGCGCCACCTCGATCTCGGGCTGGGCTTCCAGCAGCAGCAATTCCGCGCCGCGCAGCCTGCCATCCGCGCCCGGCCCCGCGCCGGCCGCGCGCAGCAGCGGGTGTGCGACGTCGGCGTGGTCGGGCGGCAGGTCCCGCGCGAAGCGCAGCGCATGCGCGCCGAGCACGCCGGGCACCGCGACGGCGGCGGCGATCACCGCGCTCAGTGCCATCGGTTCCGCGAAGCCGCGCGCCGCGAAACTGAACGCCGCGCCGAGCCGCGTGGCCACCCCCGCCAGCACCGGCGCCGCCACGAAGCCCGGCTGCACCGTGATGCGCAGCCGCAGTCGCGCCTGCGCTGCGCCCGCGGGGCCGAGTGTCAGCAGCAGGCCGGGTTCCGCCGCGCGGTGCAGCGCGGCGCGCAGTCCCTCCAGCGTGTCGGTGCCGACCACCTGCCCCTCCGGCCCCGCGACGGTGACGAAGATGCGCCGCGCGCCATCCGCCCACACGGCATCGGCGCGCGCCTTGGCGATGCCGGCATAACCCGCCGCGAAATCCGCCACATCGCCGAGCGACACCACGCGCCCCAGCGTCAGCACGCTGGCCGGCGCACGGGCGCGCACCTCCTCCGGCCCTTCCGGGTCCTGCGCGCCTTCCGCCGGCAGCGGGTTCTCGGCCGCCTTGAGGCCGAGCGGGCGCGCGGCCAGCAGGCTGATGGCGCCGGCCGGCGCAAGCCCGACAAGCCCGGTGCCGCGGCGATAGCGCGCCTGGATGTTGTTCTGCCCGGCCGGCAGGCGGGCACCCTCCACACCATCGCCGAACCGCACGGAGACCTTTCCATCGGCGCCGCGCTGCGTGGTGAACACCCGCGCGCCCGGCGGCTGGTCCAGCAGTGTGGGCACCTGCTGCCAGCGCAGGCCGCCGGCCTCGATGGTGAGCGTGCTGTCGGCGCCGCGCCCTTCCTTCGCGCGGATATGGGTCAGCGGCGCCTGCGCCAGGGTGAAGCGCTGCGACGCCTGCGCCGGATTGCCGCCGCCCAGAATCTCCGAGACCGTCTCCCCATGTGTCGCGCGCGCGATATTGGCCAGGATCACCAACGAGTCCCGATCGAAGGCATGCGCCAGGGCCTGCGTCAGGCGAAGCCGCGCATGGGTGGCATCCTCCGCCTCCTGCCGCAGCAGCGTGGCGACCTCCGCGATCATCGGCGCGTTCGGCGCGGCGGTGGCAAACAGCGGCTCGGCGTTCAGGTCCAGCACGCCTTCGAAGCCGCCCGCATCGCGCAGGAACCAGCGCAGCGCCCCGAAGCCGAGCGGCCTTGGCGCGGCGGTCGCGACCAGGCGCTCCCCCTCCGGCACCTGGCGGCCCGATCCATCGGCCGCCAGCAGCGTGGCGCCGGCGGGCGCCAGGATCACCGCCGCGCGGCCGCGCAGCACCAGCCGGCGGCCCTCCGGCAGGGTCGGCACCACGCGGTCCAGCACGATGGCATCGCCCCAGACCGGGTCGATCAGCGGCGCCTCGGCGGGCGCCAGCGCCTCGCTGCCGGCGAGTGCGACCGTGCCGCGATAGGATGTGCCGGCGAACAGGCCGAGCCCATCCGCATTGTCGAGCGTGACGGCGGTGGCGCGGCCCGAGAGGCCGAAGGCGGCCAGCCCCGTCTCCTCCGCGCGTTGCACGCGATACAGCCGGCGCATCGTGCCATGCGCCAGCACGAGCCACCCGCCGGCCAGCACCGCCGGCTGCGCCTGGTCTAGCAGCACGGTGCTGCCCTGGAAGGCGAATTCCCAATCGGCGGCCGGCCCGCCGAGGGCCACCCGCACCGCCAACGTCAGCGCGGCGGGATGCGGCGCCGCCGCGCCGAACAGCGCCGAGCGCGCGCGCAGCGCGAAGATGTGCGGCGCGCCCTGCGGATCGGCCGCGCCCGCGCCGATGGTGCCATCGAGCGCCACGGCGATGCGCCCCGCCGCGGCATCCGGCGTGACGGCGGTGACGAAGCGCAGCGCCCAGCCGCCGCCGCCCGGCAGCCGACCGCGGCGGACGAACAGCAGCGCATCGCCCGGCCGCAGCGCGGGGCCGGCGGCCAGCCACGCCACGCGGTCCTCCGCGCGCGGCATGAAGGCCACGTCGCGTCGGGCCCGCAGGCTGTTCCAGGCCAGGCGCGCCTCGATCGGCTCGATCGTCTCATAGGTCTGGCTGGTTTGGCCGGGGCCGGGGATGCTCTGCACGCGCAGGCCCGGCGGCAGCGTGGTGGCTTCCACCGCCTGGCCCGGCGCGCCGGGTGCGGCTTCCAGCGTCAGCGCGAGATCGACCGAGCCCGCGACGCCCGGCCCGGGCGCATAGCCGACCAGCCCGGCCAGCGCCCACAGCGCGTCCCGTTCGGTCGCGGTCGGCAGGTAGGATTCCTGAGCGATGCGTTCCTGGTAGAAGGTCAGGATATCCGCGGTGACCGCGAAGGCATCGAGCAGCGCGATGGCGGGGTCCGTGTCGTCCCGCGTGCGCAGGCCCGCAAGGGCGGGGAATTCCGGCGCCGAGAGCCGCGCCAGCATCGCCCGCTTGAAGCTGCCATGCGTGCCGGCGCGATAGGCGATGGCCGAGAGCCCGGGCGGATTGTCATGCCGCCGCGGCCCCGCCCCGCCGCCGCAGCAGGGGCAATCCGTGGCATGACCCTGAATGGGTGCTGCCGTGCCGGGGATGAGCGCGCCGCTCACTTGCCGCCCCCCAGCGTCAGGCGCATCACGCCGTTCTCCGGCCGGTTGCGGTCATTGTCAAGCCGCGCAATCTCCAGCCGGCCGAGCGCCAGCAGCCCCGCCGCCAGTGCCCGCGCATCCGGCCGGCCGAGGCGCTGCAGCCGCGTGACCTCTACCGAGACCACACCCGCCACCGCCTGCGCCGCCGCCAGGATGGCGCTGATGCGCACCGGCTCGGCGAAGCTCAGCCGGTCCGGGTGGAACAGCCCGGCGGGGCCGAGTGCGGCGAGCAGCGCCTGTCGCACCTGCGCGCGGAAAGTGTCGGGCGCGACACACACCGTCAGGTCGAGTTCGAGCGGCACGAAGCGCGGCCCGTCAAGCGCGAGGTCGGTGCCGGCCAGCCGGCAGGGTTCCAGCCGGTCGCGCAGGCGCTGGAGCAGCGCCGGTTGCGCGGTGTCGTCCAGCGCATCGACGGTGACGAAGGCGGTACGCCAGCTTCCCGTCCAGCGGAAGGTCGCGGCTGCGTGCTGCACGCCGGGCTCGCGGGCGGCGATGGCGGCGTAGTCGGCCTGCGTCACCGCGCGCGCCAGGCTGCGCCAGGCATCGGGCACGCGCCGCCGCGCGGTCTCCATCGCCTCCGGATCGGTGCCGCCGCTGGCCGCGAGCGGATTGCGCGCACCCAGGATGCGCGCATCGGTCGAGACCACATGCGTCAGGCTTTCCGCGCCGACATTGCCGGCCGTGCCGTTACCGACGCGATACTGCGCGGTGAAGCGCGTGCCGGCTTGCGGGCGCATGCCCTGCCGGTCGTCGCCGAAGCGCAGATGCAGCGTGCCATCCGCCTCCACCTCCGGCACGAAGTCCCGCGCATCGGCCGGGCTGCCGAGCAGGTCACCGGCCGCTGCCGGCCGCCAGATGGTCGCCAGCCCGTTCTCCTCCGCGGCGAGCCGGATGCTGGGCTGCGCGGAATCCGGCCGTGGGTGCAGCGCCATGCGGGCCGATGGCGTGGGGTGGGCATAGGGCACGGCCCAGGTCAGCCCGGCCTCCGCCAGCCGCGGCGTGTAGCGCGGCGGCAGGCCGGCGATGCGCGTCGGCGGCACCGGGGGCAGCGCTTCCGGCGCCAGCGCGACGCCGTGATCGGCCAGCACGAGGTTGCCGCGCGCGACACTCACATCGCGGATCGGCACGTCGCCCGCCGTGCGGTTGGACAGGCAGAAGCCGAAGGGCAGCGCATCCTCGGCGGCCCAGGCGATCTCGGTGATCGGCACGCCCAGGATCTCATCCATCAGGGCTGTGCCATCCGGCGCATGCGCCAGCACCTGCGTCAGGCGGATCGGCCAGCGCTTCGCGGGGTCTGCATCCTCAGGCCGCCCGGTGTGGGGGCCGCGCACTTCCTCCAGCATCAGCACATCGCCGGGGGCAAGGCCGGGCAGATGGCCGGCGAGTGTCGCGCGGATGGCGCCGGCGGGCAGGCTGCACGCGGCGTCGCCCCAATCATGTAACAGCATGCGGTCCTGCGCGGGATGCAGGCGCTGCGCGTGCAGTGTGGCGAAGGCCTCGGCTCCCAGCGCCAGCGCCGCCGCCGCGCGATCGGGCGCGATGCGGCCTTGCAGGTTCGGCCGTTCCGTCAGCAGCAGCGCGCCGGCATCGAGCAGGATGGGCTGCACGCTGTCATCGGCGGTGGGATCGACGCGGATCTGCACATAGGCGCGCGCATTGCAGCCCTCGCCGAGCCGGTAATCCATCAGCCGCGCATGCCGCCGGATGGAGATGCGCCGGCGTGCGGTGGCGAGGTGCGCCTCCGTCGCGATCGCGTCCTGCCGCCAGGAAAGCTGGTCCGCGACGTAAGCCAGCACTTCGACCAGCGTGACGCCGAGATCGGCCGGGTTGCGGTCCGCCCAGGCGGGCGCAGTGAGCGCGAGGCGGTCGAGCATCACGCGCCGGAAGCTGGCGTAGTCGCGCGCCAGGTAGTCGATCTCGGGCGATGCGGGATCGGGCGGCGCCGGGCGCGGCGCGGGCGCGCAATCGAAGTCGGAGGGGCATTCGACGCGGAAGGAAAAGCCGATGCGCGACAACGGCGGGTCGATACCCCCGGGAGGCCGGTCATCCAGCAGGCCACGGCGCAGCCGCAGCGTGTAGGTGGAGAAATCGCCCGCGACATCGGTGCGCACCACCAGGATGCGCGCGGCTTCCGGCAGGCCGGTGAAGAAGGCCGGCATCTCGCCCGGCACCAGCGCCAAGTCCACGGCATCGGCGAAACGCGCCCAGAGCACGCGGATGGGGCGGATGCGCACGCCGCCCTCGATCACCACCTGCTCGGCGCCAAGGCCCGCCACCGGGCGCAGCAGATGCAGCAGGAGCGTGCGCTGCCGCGGCGTGCCGGGCGGGGCGGTGCTGTCCAGCACTTCCAGATGGTCGATGCCGCTGCCGCCGGCGGCATCCACCAGGTCGCGGCGGCGGGGATCGGCGCAGGCGTAGATCATGGCGCGGGCCGCACGAATACGGCCGTCTCACGCACCTGCCGCGCGCGGTCCAGATAGGCGATGCGCACGGTCAGCGTCGCGTCCTCCGCCGCGATCTCGACGCTGTCCACCAGGATGACGTCGCCGAGCCATTGCTGCAGCGCGCCCTGCACCAGGAATTGCGCTGTCGCTGCCAGTTCCGGCGCGTTGGGCGCGAATGCCAGTTGCAGGATGCCGCTGCCGAAATCCGGCCGGTTCACGCGTTCGCCGGGCTGGGTGAACAGGACCTGCTGGATCAGCCCGCGCAGATGCGCCGCGCGATCGGCTTCCGCGGTGCGGGCGCGGGCATCGAAGCGGAAGGGAAAGGCCATTTGCATCGCGCTACATCCCGCTGACGCGCATCTGCGCCGCGACGGCCACGAGCAGCGTGCCGGTGGGCATGCAGACCGCCTGGCTGTCCATCAGCAGCACGGGCTGCCCCGCCGCCAGCACGCGCGTGGCGGCAGTGACGAATTGCGCGCTGACGCAGGGTCCGGTGCCGACGGCGGGCGGCGGCATGGTGCAGCCCGCAATCACCCACGGCCCCGTGATGGTCACCACCGGCTGCCCGCTGACCAGCACGCGCGGCTGCGGCAGCGTGGGCTGCGCCTGCCCGGCGTGGGAACAGAGCATCGTCGCACCGAGATGCAGCAGGAAGCCGGGCATGGAACCTCCTTCCTCAAATGACGGTCAGCGCGCCGTTGTTGATGGTGACCGCGGGGCCCACCAGCGTGATGCTCGCACCCTTGCCGTTCTGGATGATGATGCCGGTGTCGTTCACGATCAGCGTCGCACCCAGCGCCGTCTTGATCATGATGCCGCCGCTGGGTCCCGGCACGTCGTTGATGGTGATGCCGTTCTGCAAGGGCGTCTGGTAGGTCAGGCCGGGCACGCCGGGCGGCACGGCCAGCGCCAGCGCCGGCACCTCGGCCGCACTGCCCCAGAAGCCGCCGACCCAGATCGGGTAGTCGGGATCGCCGCGTTCGAACTCCACCCACACGCCCGCGCCGATGACCGGCACCGTCACCACGCCGCTTTGCATGCCCAACCCCGGCAGGCAGGGCATCGCCCAGGAGGATGGCAGCACGGCGGACACATCCGGCACGATCACCTGGATGCGGCCGAGCATCATCGGATCGACGTTGTTCACGCAGGTGGCGCGATATTTTCCATAGTAGCTGCTCATGCCGGCACGCTCGGCACGGTGGAGATCACGCCGTTGCGCGCCAGCTCGAAGCTTTGCGCATAGGCTCCGCGGCGGATGTCATGCGTGACGCGCTTGACGAACCACAGCCCGTCGAAGGCAAGGCCCGCGCCGCGCAGGCCGACCAGGCGGCGCGCGCGCAGCACGCGGCCATAGCGCAGCACATCGAGCCTTCCCTGCGCGAAGACACTGTCGTTGTGCCGCGCCGCATGCGCGATGCCCTGCATCACCGCCTGCCCGGGTGAAAGCCGCGCCGTATCCTCCAGCCGCGTGATCTTCGGCGGCAGCGGCGGCAGCGCGCCGAGCGGCGGGTTCAGTGGCGTGACATCGGGAATGGGGATCGGGATGGGGGCCTTCGTCGTCTTCTCGTGGATCATCACAATCGGCATTTCTTTCGCCTCCCGGTCCATGCGGAAGCTGAGCTCGGCGACGTTGCTGTGCGCGTCCATGTCGACCGACAGCGCCTTCTGAACCGGCCCCACGCGCAGCTCCGGCCCCCAATAGGCGATGGCCGCGCCAGGCACCGGGCCGGGGTCCACGTGGAAGACGTAGCCCGCCTGCCGCGCCAGGCGCCGCACATAGTCGAGGTCCTTGCCCTGCTGGCGCGGGATCTGCTCGATCGGCAGCGGCAGGTCTTCCACCAGACCCGGAATCACCATCGGCACCATGCCGAGCCACGCATATTTCGCCAGGATCAGCAGCACCCGTGCCGCCGGCGGCATGGCCGGATAGGGCAGGCCGGAGAAATCCAGATAGGACATCACCTGGCTCAGATCCTTGCCCTGGATCTTGAGCGTGGCGGGCGAGCCCGGCTGGATCTGGTGCTGCGTGACCACGCCATCCATCAGCACCACGGTGGCGCCGCCGATCGTCGCCGAAAGCACCACGCGCAGCAGCGGAATCGACCCGCCATTGGCCACAAGGAACACCGTCGCCAGCGGCGATCCGCGTGCGATCTCGAAGGTGAGGTCGAAGCCGCTTTCCTCCTCGCCGGAGGCTTCGGTAACCTGTACGGAGACCAGCGCCTCCAGCACTTCGCGTGGGGCCGGCACGGCGATGCCGGGGCCGATGCGCAGGCCAAGCTGGATGCCGCCGGCCAGCATCGCTCAGCCGCCCCCCATATGCGCGGCCAGCGTGATGCGGATGCGCTCGCCCGGTGTCGCCGTCAGTTCCTCCGGCCGCAGCACGCCATTGGCATCGCAGAGACGCCAGGCCAGTTCCGCATCGCCCAGCGCGCTGGCAGCGATGCGGTCTAGCCGGTCCCCCTGCACCACCAGATGCTCGCCGAGCGTGGTGAAGGCGTGGGCCGGCGGGATGATGCGGCGCGGCAGATACGCCACCTGCGTGCCATCCGCGCGCGTCAGGTGCCGCAGCGCCAGGCCATGGTGGCGGCTGTTCGGCGGAAACGGCGAATGCGTCAGCGCGCCCGCCTGGAACAGCGCCTGCACGGGGTCGGTAAACCCGCTCACGGCACGCCCGCCAGGCCGAGGGCGGAAAGGCCGGGTTGGCGGGCCATCGCGGCCAGCCTTTCCTTGCCTTGCAGGTAGCCCATGAACAGGCTGCCGCCACGATGCGCGAAGCCGAAATCATCCACCGTCAGCACGCGCAGCCCGAGGGTGACCTTGGCGCGGATCGGGTTGAGCATCGGGTCGAAGGCTTCCTCGGTCACGCTGAATTCCGTGAGCCGCACGGGCAGTACGCGCGCGCGCGACCAGACGAACAGGCACAGCGCCGATTCCATCGGCGCGATCTCCAGCGCGCCGCTTGCCGCCAGCGCCGCATTGGCCTGTAGGCGGCTGCTGTCGGGATAGGCGAGGCCCTCCAGCGCCGCGAGGTCTGGGAAGAGCCCATGCGCCACTGTGTCCGGGTGCTGGTCGGGCTCCGCCAGGCGGTCGGTCGCGTCCAGCTCGGCCTCCAGCCGCAGTGTCTCGATGGGCGGGCCGCGCAGGCGGAGCGCTTCCGCGCGGGATTGTCCCTGCGGCTCCACGCCCTGCGGCTGCAAGCTGCGCGTCAGGCTGTCGGGGTTGTATTGCAGCGCGATCACGCGCAGCACCGCCGCCGTCGCCGGATCGAGCAGCACGATCCCGCCCTTGATGACGCGCGGCGAGGCGGGGAAGCCTGTCATGCCTCATTCACCGTCACGCCGGCTTCGCGCAGGATGGTGATGATCAGCGCACCGGCAGCGGCCCCTGCGGCGCCGATGATGATGCCGGCCTCACACACGCCGGAGGCAAAGCAGGCCGCGATCGCGGCAATCGCGGCGGCGCTGAGGAGGGCCATGAGGAACGCAGGCAGCAATTCCCGCAGCCGGTTCACCTGCGTCGCATCGCCGGACTGGTCGCGGCAATTGCAGCCGTATTTGATGCCGCCCCACTGGCACATTCCCGCGCGACCACTGGCCGCGGTGCAGCTCGCGCCGTTGCAATTGAAGCCGCCCTTGCCCTCGCACCCTGTGGCGCGCATCAGCGCCGTCGGCGCAACCGCCCGCGGCGCGGCCTGCACACGCTGCGCCACATGCTCCGCCTGATGCTCGAAGGCGCTGTCCGCCGCGCCGATCGCCAGCGTGGCGGGAATGGGTGCATGGCCCTGCTGCGCCACATGGGCCAGCTCATGCGCCAGCAGATGGTCGCCCTGCGGCGTGCCCGGCGCGAAGTGGCCCGCGCCGAACACGATGTGCGGTCCGACCGTATAGGCCAGCGCGCCGACGGCGCTGGCGGACTCCGCCGCGCGGCTGTCGGTGTGGATGCGCACATGGGAAAACTCCGCGCCGAGGATGCGCTCGGCCAGCGGCCGCGCCCGTTCGTCCAGCGCCGTGCCGCCGCCGCGCAGCACGTCATGCACGATGGGCGGCGCAAGCCCCGCCTGCGGCGCTATCGCGGCGGCGCGGCGGCGCAGCTTCTGGTCGTCCTTCTTGGCGCAGCCGCAGGCGCGCTGGAGCAGGGCGGCGCTCATCGGTCCGTGCTCCGCGCCACCTGCGTGGCGACGGCCTCGGCGATGGCGGGCTGCGCCGCGCGAAGCTGTGGCGCCTGCGCGCGCAACGCCGCTTCCACGGCGCGCCGCAGCGCCGCCTCATCCGGCTCGCCCTCCAGGACAAGCGTCCCGATCCGCACCGTCACGGTCATGGCCAGCCCTCCATCTCGCTGCTTGTCATCGATTGTTCGAGCTTCGCGTATTCCGCCAGCGCTGCCCGCTTCAGGTGCCCCATGCCCACCGGCGCGCATTCCGCCATGGCGCGATGCGCGGCGCTCAGCGCCAGGTTGCGGATATGCCCGCCGGGCAGGGTCAGCTGCGCCAGCCGCGCATAATCCAGCGCGCCGAGCGGCGTCTCTGGCGGGAAGGCGCCGCGCCACAGCGCTTCCCGCAGGCCGGCATCGGGGAAGGGGAAAGTCAGGATGAAGCGAAGCCGCCGGCGGAAGGCGGGGTCCAGCGCGGCGCGCTGGTTGGTGGTCAGGATCGCGAGGCCGCCATAGGCCTCCATCCGTTGCAGCAGGTAGCTGATTTCCAGGTTCGCGTAGCGGTCGTGGCTGTCCTTCACCTCCGACCGCTTGCCGAACAGCGCGTCGGCCTCGTCGAACAGCAGGATCGCGCCGCTGGCCTCCCCGGCGTCGAAGATGCGCTTCAGGTTCTTCTCGGTCTCGCCGATGAACTTGCTGACTGTCTGCGACAGGTCGACGCGATAGAGGTCGAGGTCGAGGCGCCGCGCCAGCACCTCCGCCGCCATGGTCTTGCCGGTGCCGCTCGGCCCCGCGAACAGCGCCGCCAGCCCCATGGCGCGGCCGCGCTGCGCGAAGCCCCAGGCGCGGTTGAGCCGCGACGCCTGCGCGGCATGCAGCGCGATATCCTCTAGCCCCTGCCGCGTTGCTTGCGGCAGCACGAGGTCATTCCAATCGGCGCGCGGATCGAGTCGCTCCGCCAGCCCATCCAGGCTGCGCCGCGCCGCCATGCGCGCTTCCGTCCAGAGGCCGGCCGCGGCCTCCGCATCCGGCAGCGCGGCGATGCGCGCTGCGATGCCGGCCAGCGCCGGCGCATCGAGCGCGAAACGCTCCGCCACCTCGGCCAGCGCCGGCGCCATGGCGGCAGCACGGCAGCCGAGCGCCAGGCGCCACTGCGCCTCCCGCTCCGCCGCATCGACGCGCGGCGCGGGCAGGGCGAGGCACGCGCGATCGAGGCCGGGCAGGGCTTCGTCCAGCGCGAGCATCAGCGGCGCCGCCATCTCCTCCGCGAAGTGCAGCACGCGGCGCGAAACGGCGCCTTCCACGCGCAGCAGCAGCGCCGCGCCGGCCAGCGCCATTTCCCGTTCGCACAGCCGCGCCAGTGCGACGCGCTCGGCGGGGGATTCGGGGATGTCGGCGGCGTCCATCGCCAGCAGCCGCAGCCGCGCCACCGCGGCCATCGCCGCCGCCAGCCGCCCGGCCGCGTCCGGCGTCGCGCCGATGATTTCCAGCACCGGCGCCACGTCGCCGCGTGCCGCCAGCCAGCGTGCGCCGGTCAGCGCCGCGGCCTCGCCCTCACGCGGGGTCAGGCGTTGCGGTTCGGGGATGGCGCGCAACAGGCCCGCCAGCCGCGCATCCTCGGCCACGACGCCGAGCAGGTGGAACAGCACGCGCGGGTCGATGCGCAGCGTGGCGCTGGCCAGGGGGCGGGTAAGGGGTTCGTTCGTGGCGGGCTCCAGCAGCATCCATCGGCGCAGTGGCCGGGCGGGGGAAAGCGCGCTCCAATGCGCGCCCTCCAGCAGGGCGAAGCCGAGCGTGAAAGTGACGGCGGGGCGGCCTTCCGGGTGGTGGTCTGCGACGGCGCGCGCCAGCGCCGCATCCACCTCCACCCCGGCGGCCAGCAGCAGCAGCTCGGCTTCGAATGGCGTCAGGCCGAAGCCATCCGCAAGGCCCGCCAGCGGTGCGGGCAGTCGCGGCGGCTCGGCGACCTCGGCACCGGTCAGCCGGCCGTGCAGATGCGCGAAGGCGGCCGCCAAGGCGCGCTGCTCGGCTTCCACGCCCGGCGGGTCCGGCATGGCGTTCATGGCAGCGTCACCACCTGTGTCGGGTCGAAGCGCGGTGGGCGGGCGCGGCGGTCCACCAGCAGGCTTTCCGCGCCATCGACACGCAGCCTCACGGGCAGCGTCGCACCCGCCGGCAGGCCCGTGCCGCGGAACGCGAGCGTGGCGCCCGCACCGCTGCCCGGCAGCGCCTGGCTTCCCAGCAGCAGCGCCACCACCTGGCCTGCGCGCACGGGCGGGCTGACCTTGACATCGAGGCGCGTGACACCGCCCGCCTCCGCCGCCGTGGCGATGCCGCTCAGCCGGGGCGCCAGCAGCAGCGGCAGCGCGTTGGTCTCGGCCACGCGCGCCCCGCGCGTGACGCGAAGCGAAACGAGATAGAGCCCGGCGCGCCAGGCCGCCGGGTCCTGCGGGCTGCCCGGCACGGGCGCCGCAACTGGCGGGGCAGGGGCTGGATCGGGCGGCAGCGTGACCATCACCGCCGTCGCATCGCCGATGGCCGGTAGGGCGAGCACCGCGCCCGTATTCGGGTCGCGCAGCAGCGCCTGCACCGCATCGCCCGCCAGCGCCGCGCCGCGCAACTCCACCGTCTCGCCAAGGCGCGCGGCAGCCTGGCCTGAAGCGGGCACCACCTCGAACAGGGAGGGCGCGGCGGCGGCCAGTGAGGCGAGCGCGATCACGCCCTGGTCGCGCCCCGTCGCGGCATTGCCCTCGCCGCGCGTCAGCACCGGCAGCGCGGCGCGCAGCGGCCGCCGCCGATCGAGCAGCAGGACAGACACCTGGTAGGCGGCGGAGGGCCGATGTGGGCTCTGGAACGCGGTCCAGAGCTTCGACAACCCATCCAGGCCAAGGTCCAGCGGCGTGACGCGAAGCATTTCCACCTGCTCGGCGAGGTCGCTGCCCGTCAGCGCCTGCAAGGCGGGCAAAGCGCCGCCGCCCGGCGGGTTGGCCAGGATGTCCTGGATGCGCGCGCGCGGCAGGACGGCATTCTCGTGCAGCACCTGCATCGCATGGCCGAGAAGGATTTCCCCCTGGAACTCAGCCGCGGAATAGGCGCTGAGCAGATAGCCGAGCGTGAGGCCGAGCAGCGGTTCCGCCACCCGCGCGCCGCGCCCGTCGCGCTCCGGCAGATGGGTGTTGGCGAAGGCGGCGTTGGGCGCAACCTGATGCAGGAACAGGTTGAGCTGCGTTGCCTCGGCGGCGCTGGAATCCGGCCGCACACGGTCCGGCGCCAGGGCGGAGACGGTGATGCTGCCACCCACCGCCGCCGACAGCCCGCTGGCGACGAGGTCGGAATGAAGCACATCCTGCAACACGCGCGTGACGGCGGCGATGCCGAGGCCGTTGCTCATGCGCGCGGCCCGCGCTTGAGGTAGCGGTCGAGCGGCATCAACAGGCTGGGGCGCGGCGGCGCGGGGGCAGGTGGCGGCGGCGCGGCGCGCAGCTCGATCCGGCCAATCTCGATCTTGATGTCGGGCGTCATGCTGGGCCGCGCGTCGGGCGGCGACACGCCGGCCCGCCGCGCGCTCATGGGCTGCGCGGCGTGCGGCGCATCTGCGGGCGCGGGCGCAGGAGCGGTGAGCGGGGGCGACGCCGGCGCTGTCGTGGGGCGCGGCGCTTGCGCGGCGGGCAGGGCGCGGGCGAGGGGTTCGGCGAAGCCGGGCGCCACGGTCGCGGCAGGCGAGGCCGCGCGTGGCAGCGTGGCGACCGGGATCGGCCCTGCGGGCGCCGCCGCGCCGGGCCGCGCGGTCTCCGGCAGGGCAGTCTCCGGCAGAGTGGCGGCCTGCGCCAACACCGCCCCTGGAGCGGCGTTCGGGGGCGGTGACGCGGCCGGGCTGCGCGGCGTTACGGGCACGGCCAGGACAGCCGCCTCTGGCACGGGCGCGATGGCGGCGGGCGGCGATGGCGCTGCGCGCCGATGCAGCACCGGTGGCGCCGTGCCGCGCGTCATCATGGGCAGCGGTCCCGGCGTCGCGGTAGCGTGCGGCGCGGCGACGGGCATCGGCGCATCCGGCAGCCCGCCACCCTGCTCGAACAGGCCGCGCGGGCGCAGCCGCAGCAGCGGTGCCTCGCCTCGCGCACGCGCGGTCAGCAGCGCGAACAGATCGGCCATCGCCCTAGCCCGCCAGTGCCAGATAGGCGCGGCAGCGTGCCGGCGGCATGGCCAGGATAGCGGCCTCGCTCCAACCAAAGCTGCGCGCCAGCGTCGCGACCTCTGCCAGCAGGCGCGGGCCCTCGGCGGCAATGTCCTGCGCCAGCAGCGCCTCCGCATCCAGGCCGATCGCTGCGGTCGCGGCGCAGGCCGGGCAGACCAGCGCCAGCGTCACCTCGGTGAGGGGATCGCGTGCGGCGATCGCTGCCGCCGCCGCTTCACGCACTGGCTCGGGAAGCTGCGCGGGCGGCACTGCGGCGCCGTCCTGCCGCGCCGCGATCACGCAGGCTTCGAACAGGGCGCGCGCCGGGTTCGGCTGCGCCATGGCGGCGGCAAGGTCGGCGGCGTTCGGCGCGCGCAGCGCCACCTCCAGCCCCACCTCGCGCAGCGTGATGGCCTGCTCCTCCGGCGCCGGCACGGCCAGCAGCGCGGCGAGGTCGAGCGGCACGTCCAGCATCGCGCCGCAGGACGGGCAATCGGCGATGACATCCGCATGCCGGCCGAAGCGCGCCACGCGCAGCGCCAGCAGCGCGCGCATGCGCTGGCCCAGCGTTTGCGTGGCATCCGGCAGCAGGCCCGCCTGCGCGAGCCCGCCTTCATAGGCCGCGATCAGCCGCGCGGCGTCCAGCGGGCGGTGTGTGTCAGGCGCCATCGCTCAACTGCGGCTCCGACGGTTCGACCACCGCGGTGTCGCGTTCCCAGCCCTCATTCTCCAGCTTCAGCGTCTGGATCGCGACGGCATTGGCGTTGGCATCGAGGTCCGGCAGCGCCTGGTACTCCGACACCCAGGCGCGATAGACCTTGTAGGCGATCGCAAGCTGCCCGGCCTCGTTGTACAGCTCGATGATCAGGTCCTTGCGGAAATCCTTGAGCGACACTTCGGAGCCGAGCCCCGCGCCGAAATTCCACACCTTCGACGCCCAGGCCTCGAACGCCGAGTCATGCGTCACGCCGCGCTCCAGCGTGATGGCCTCATACTTCGATCGGCCCGGCGATTTGCGGCCCGTGCTCGGGTCCCCGCCCTCGCGGTGTTCCACCACTTCCGTGCTGCGCTTCAGCGCGCTGACCTTGCTGATGCCGGCGACGAACCGGCCATCCCATCGCACGCGGAACTTGAAGTTCTTGTACGGGTCGAAGCGGCTGGCATTGACGCTGAACTGGGCCATTCTGATCCTCCCTCAAGCTGATCGGCGCCGTCAGACCTGGCCTTGGCCCGACATCTGCTGCAGCTTCACGATGACGAATTCGGCCGGTTTCAGCGGCGCGAAGCCCACGATGATGTTGACGATGCCAAGGTCGATATCCGCCTGCGTCGTCGTCGTGCTGTCGCAGCGCACGAAATAGGCTTCGCGCGGCGAACGCCCCTGGAAGGCGCCCTGCCGGAACAGCGTGTTCATGAAGGCGCCGATGGTCAGCCGGATCTGCGCCCAGAGCGGCTCATCATTCGGCTCGAACACCACCCATTGCGTGCCGCGATAGAGGCTTTCCTCCAGGAACAGCGCAAGCCTGCGGATGGACACATACTTCCATTCGGACGCCGCCTGGTCGCTGCCCGCCAGCGTGCGCGCCCCCCAGGCCAGCGGGCCGAAGGCGGGGAAGTTGCGCAGGCAATTGAGGCCAAGCGGATTGAGCACGCCATTCTCGCCATCCGTCAGCTGCACATCCAGCGCCTGCACGCCGCGCAGCACCGCTTCGGTGCCCGCCGGCGCCTTCCAGATGCCGCGCGCGCTGTCGGTGCGCGCGTAGAGCCCCGCCATCGCGCCGGCATTCCCGAAGGAACGCTGGCGGTTGTTGTCGAGCGGATCGGCGGCGCGGATGCGCGGAAAATACGCGGCGGCATTCGGGCTGCGCAGCGCGCCGCGCGCGGCCAGCCAGGCCGTCGCTTCCGGCAGCGTATCCACCGCGGCGGGTAGGTCGATCAGCAGGAAGGCGCGACGCTCCGTCGCATAGGCCAGCGCCTGCGCCAGCAAGCCGTCATCCGATTGCTCGGGCAGCACCAGGATGTTGAACAGATCGGCGTCTTCCAACGCGAAGAGGCCGCGCCGGTCCGCCCGGCTGCCGATCAGCCCGACGGCATTCGGCGGATCGCCATCCGCGCCGGGCACGGCAGCGCGCTGCGCCTGGCTCGTCGCACCGATGCCCAGCGCGTACCGCGCCACATTCGCCACGGCGCCTGTACCTGTCAGGCCGAACAGCGTCGCCGTACCATCGGCGCCGGCATCGGCGAAGGTCAGGCGCGCGGCCGGGTTGGCGCCGCCCGGCACGATGCGCAGCCGCCCTTCCCACACGCCCGCCACCGCCCCGCGCAGGGCAGCGATTCCGGAAGCGGCCAGTGCCGATTGCACCATGGTCAACAGCGCCTGCACCGTCGCGGGCCGTCCGCCCGCGGGCCACAGCGCGAGGTCAACCGGCCCCTGATCGGGCAGCCCCGGCGCCGTCACCGTGACGCGCACGGAGCCCGCCGCCGGCAGCGCCGCGAGATCGGCGGCGGAGATGGGGGCGCCGACGATGCCGGTCTGCGTTGGACGGATGCGCGCCGCGCCCTCCACCTCCCACCCGCCATTTGCGGTGCCGAGGCGCAGCGCCACCGCCGCGTTGCGCTGGCTGGCATTGCCGACGCGCAGCGCCGCGCCCTCGCCCTCGCCGGCAGGGGTGCCGGTGGTGGCGACCAGCCGATTGCCGGAGACGGTGCAGGTGAAGGCCGAGAAGGCCGGCAGGCCGGGGCGCAGTGTGCGCACGCGCGTCTCGATGCGCTGCGCCAGCGTGGCAAGGCGCGCGGCAAGATCGGCGCCGGGCACCGCGGCCTCGCCGGCGTCCAGCACGTCGAATTCCAGCGGGCCGGTGCCGTCGATGGTGACGGCAAGGCGCTGCCGGTCCGCCCCCAATTGCGCGAGGTCGCCCGCGCCGAGCCGGCCGCTGGTGCTGGTGGCGTTGCCGTTCGTAAGCAACGCCGCTGCCGCGGTCGGCCGCGTCAGCGTGACGAGCGCGGAGCCCGCATTGACCACGGAAGGCGCGTAGTTCGGTGCGCGGCTGTTCATCGAGAGGTTGCGGAACTGCTCGATGCGCGCGGCCTGCGGGCCGGCGCCGTTGTCCACCATCTCGGTGACGGTCAGGTTGAACAGGCTGCCGGGGCTGGCGCTGTCGTAGTTCACATCGAGCCGCAGGCCGTTGCCCCAGGCGCCGTCGGACGCGGCGCTCGCGGTCAGCACCACCGGGTCGCCGCCGGCGATGCCATTCGCCATGCTGATCGCCGCTGCCTGAGCGCCCTGCGCCACCCGCACCACGATGCCGCGTGCGCCGCCATTGAGGAAGAAGTGCTGCACCGCATAGGACAGCGGCGCGTTGGCCGCGAGGCCGCCGAAGGCGCGTTCGAAATCCGCATAGCTGAAGATCGGTACGGGGCGGTTCACCGCGCCGCGGGGCGTGTAGCCGACGAAGGCGGTGATGGAGGTGGCGACGCCTGCGATGGCGCGCACGCCACTCGGCAATTCCTCAATGTAGACGCCCGGGTAGCTCACCGAAACGGCCATGCCCTACCTCCCTTTCCTTGCGCCCTGCGCCCCGCAGGAACGGGGGGTGCGTTGCCAGCCTTGGGCAGCGGCCGCATGCCGCGCATTGCGACAGCTTTCGTCGGAAGGAACCTAGGTTCCCCGCGAAAATAACGCAAGTGAAAAGTTTGTACCAATGGCTCAAACGCCTGACTCGCTGGATTCTGGGGATTGAACGAAACCGCTTCGCAATGATCGGAGCTGAGGCGGAGCAGGCTCCTGTCTGACAGGTTTGGTGTCCCTCGTAGATTTTCGCGCGGCTTTGATGGTTTCCCGAGTGGCAGCGCGAACCGGAGCGAAAAGCAGCGTAGCGGCGCGAAATTCTGCGAACTGGCGGTGCGCCAGGGGCCGGGTTCCGAGGATGCACGGCTGCCCAGGATGCGGTGTTGCTCAGCCCATTCTGAGACAGTGAGTTGCGGCGGCGGGCGCAGCATGGCCCCGGCACGGCGGCGCACATGCTCACGCGTGCGGCTCTCGCTCGCCGCCGATGCCGGGAGGGTCGAAGCGATCGGAAGCCTCCGTCAGAAGCTCATTGATGTGCTGCTGCAGGATGGTTTGCAGCAGATGGGGTTCGACGCCGAGTTCGGCGGCAATCACGCCCGCGA
>JBIIIE010000150.1:0-6632 GCA_044235135.1 Roseomonas sp.
TATCGCCGAAAGGCAGGAATTATCCATTTTTTTGGCTTCAACAACAACTTGTAGGTTCATGTCACCGCGTGGAAGCTGAGCAAATAGAGCCACATCCACACGCTTCCATTCCACAGCCATTTTCTGAGGAGTCCAACCAAGCGCACGCAACAGTGGGACCACAAGATAAGTGACTGTTTCATGTTCCGAGATTTGAGAGTCACGTTGGTTACCTGACGCACCCTTCTGATCTTTGTTCCGCTCATAGTCCAAAGCGGCTCGTTGATACCATTTCGCGATCCGTATCAACTCTCCGATTTCGATCAATAGGCTCGAAATCGAGGAACTGGCCACGCCTTTGTCGAATAGAAAATCGGAAATTTCTTCCACATTGAGGCTTGCGCCGGCAGGTGATGGAGGTAGTTGAGGTAAGGGAGCATCTGATTTTTCTGCGCTGATAGGCAAGTCTTTTAGCCAATCAAAGACCGCGCCCTCGTTTAACTTTTGCGTGGTATCGCCCTGTTTTAAAGCGTAGGTCCCGAATTCCTTGGGGTTCTTTAGATCATGCCAGAGCCAACGAACACGGCGCACATGCTGCAATGTCCACCCGTCGACATCACCGAATTGTTCATTATGAAAATAATCGCCAATTATCTCCCCCACGGCCAAAACCTTCGCCGTGCCGAGGCGCAAAACAACAATATCACCGGATTTCATTTCTTCTGCAAAACGCCTTAGATCTGTAATTTTTTTCGGCGACCACTTCTTTTCCCGAAGAGGCTTTTCACAAGCAGGCCAAGGCCCCTCCTCTCCGGGGCCATTAAGTATCACCCCCCACCGCACGCAGTAATGGGAATAATCACGATCAGTGTCACCGGCTGCTTGTTGCCAGACCACCCTATTTCCGATTTCCATAACACCCCCCTGCATTAAGCGATTTTCGTCAGAAAATCTGAATTTGCAAATTAGTCAATGATTTAGGCCTCCTCAAGATTTTGGTGAAAAGTCTCCAAACTGGGCTGGGTGGGGTGACGCTTTGGCCACTTTACCCATTCTTCGGCTTGACCGGCCCCGCCCCCGCCGCTACCGCCAAGGGGGTCAAAAGGGACGATTCTGACCATGGCGCTTACCGATGCCCAGCAACAGGAAATCGAAGCCGCGCGCGCCGGCCAGGCGCCCACGCGCCGCCCCAGCGTGCCGGCGCTGGAAGCCATGCTGTTCGAAGCCCTGCCCGTGCTGGATCACGGCTTTGTCCGGGTGATTGACTATATGGGCGATGACGCCGCCATTGTGCAGGCGGCGCGCGTATCTTACGGGCGCGGCACCCGCGCGGCGAATGAGGATCGTGGCCTGATCCGATACCTCATGCGCCACCGCCACAGCACGCCGTTTGAGATGTGCGAAATCAAATACCACGTGAAGCTGCCGATCTTTATCGCGCGGCAATGGATCCGGCACCGCACCGCCAATGTGAATGAATATTCCGCGCGCTATTCCATCCTGGACCGCGAATTCTACATCCCCGCACCGGAAAACCTGGCCGCGCAATCCGCCAGCAACCGCCAGGGGCGTGGCAATGTGCTTGAAGGTGCCGAAGCCGCGCGCGTGCTGGATTTGCTGCGGGAAGACGCGACGCGCAATTACGACCATTATCTTGAAATGTTGAATGAGGATGATGAAGGTGCTGCGCGTGATGAAAGCCGCCAGGGCCTGGCGCGCGAATTGGCGCGGATGAACCTGACGCTCAATGCCTATACGCAATGGTATTGGAAGACGGATTTGCACAATCTGCTGCATTTCCTGTCACTCCGCGCGGATGCCCATGCGCAATATGAAATCCGCGTTTATGCGGATGCCATGCTGAAGACCGTTGAAGCCTGGGTGCCGATGGCCTTTGAAGCCTTCCG
Source organism: Roseomonas sp. (assembly GCA_044235135.1). Classification (GTDB taxonomy): domain Bacteria; phylum Pseudomonadota; class Alphaproteobacteria; order Acetobacterales; family Acetobacteraceae; genus Neoroseomonas. Next base: position 1,887 of record JBIIIE010000150.1, read on the forward strand.
CGATTACCGCATGGGCGCGGTGACGCTTTCCGCGCAAATGATCGCAATCTTGCGCCGCATGCTGGCCAATGAGGCCGTGACGCAGGAAACCAGCGGCCTTTCCAAGCGCGAATGGCGGGAGATGATGGATATGCTGGGCCAGAAGGTCTGACCCCATGTCCGATGCGCGCGGCCGCGGCGTGGCGCGTCAAATGCACTCAGGCGCACAGGCACGGCGAGCGGGACGCAAAGCGAAAATCGCCACCGGCGGCTGGCGTCAGCGCTTTGGCGTCATCATCGCTTTTGTACTGGCAGCGCTGATTGGCCTGCCATTGGCGAATGCGCTTTTGGGAGAAGTGGCGGCCAAAATACTGGCCGCCTTCATTGGCGGTTTTGCCCTGGGGCGAATGACGCTGAACCGGGGCTAAAGACGCGGTTCGCGCTGATGCGGCCATGCAGCGCAGCCCAGCGCCTTCAGGTGAATTGCTGCGGGCGCGGGACGTAAAGAAAGCCCTCGCCATCACGGATCACACGACCAAAACCGGGCCAGGGCACATGCACGCCACCCATCAGCATGCCGGTCGAAGCCAGCATATCCAGCGTACGCAGGCGGGATTCAACACCCATGGCGCCATCCACATCCACACCAACGCGCCAGCGCGGCCGCGCCAATTGAATGACCATCTGGTGCGCAATATCGCCCCAGATCAGCATGGATTGATTCTGGCTGGTCAGGCGGAAGCTGACATGCCCCGGCGTATGCCCCGGCGCGGGATCAAGGAAAATGCCCGGCACCACTTCAAGATCCTGGCGCATCTCAACCGTGCGGATGCGCCCGCCATAGGGCCTGATGGCGCGCCGCCCGGCCTCGATGAAGCGCTGACCCTGCGGCACACGCGATTCCATGGCGGGATCGGTCCAGAATTGATGGTCAATCTGCGTCACCACCACTTCAGCATTGGGGAAATTGCGTGTGCTGCCATCATAAGAAAGCCCAAGCGCATGTTCGGGATGGATATGCGTGAGCAACACCGTATCCACCTGTTCTGGCGCATAGCCCGCTGCGCGCAGCGCATCCAGCGTGCCGCCCGTGGTTGGGATGAAGCTGGAATGCCCACCGCAGTCAATCATCACCAGATTGCGCCCGGTATGCACCAGATAAGCGCCTACAGGCTGATGCAGCCCGGTATCGATCGCGAAGGCGCGTGCGCGGAGCGGCGCGATTTCCTCGGGCCGACTATCGGGGAAGAAATTTTGAATGCCCGCATTGGTGCCGGCCATGGCCCCATCCAAAAGCGTTGTCACTTCCATATCGCCGTGACGAATGCGCAGAAAGCGTGGCGGATTGGCACCGCGTTGCGGGACTATCGCGGGCTGCGCCGCCACGGGGTGGGAAGCGCCCATGGCGCCCAGCGCGGCAGCACCCAAAAGGGCATGACGACGGTTGATCGGCATAATCATTGCTCCCGGCCTGAAACTGAACTCTACCCGTTGCATCACCGCATCATGACCCGTTCGAGGGCGACCGGGCATGGGCGGCGTTGCGGATAGGTTAGCGTGTCACGGGCGCGCAAGCCAATCGGCATTATTGGACGGTTCGAAGACACGACCAAGGAAAGCTCTGGACCAGCCCCGGTTAAGGAACGCCAGCGAAAACGACGCCGAAAACCCTCACTCCATCACAATCTTCGGCGCCGCATCCGCCTTCGCGGCGGCCTTTTCCCAAACGCGGCGCGCGATGCGGCGATAGGATTGGGCTTCTTCCGAATCAGGCCGCGCCATCACAATCGGCGTGCCGGCATCGGCCAATTCGCGGATTTCGAGCTTCAGCGGCAATTCACCCAAAAACTCCACCCCAAGCCTTTCCGCTTCACGCCGCGCGCCACCATGGCTGAAAATATCCGCGCGATGGCCGCAACTGGGACAGCAGAAGAAGGACATATTCTCAATGAGCCCCAGCACCGGGACATTGACCTTCTCGAACATCCGCACGCCGCGCCTGGCATCCAGCAGCGCCACATCCTGGGGTGTGGAGACAATCACCGCCCCCGCCAAGGGCACGCGCTGAGACATGGTAAGCTGCGCGTCCCCCGTGCCCGGCGGCATATCCACAATCATCACATCCAAGGGGCCCCAGGCGACTTGCCCCATCATCTGTTCCAGCGCGCCCATCACCATCGGCCCGCGCCAGATCATGGGCGTTTCTTCTTCCACCAGAAAGCCGATGGACATGGCCTTCAAGCCCCAGCGGCTAAGTGGCGTAATGCGCTGGCCCTCTGACCGCGGCCTTTCCCGCGTGCCCAGCATTTGCGGTAGGGATGGCCCGTAAATATCCGCATCCAATAGCCCGACCTTGAGGCCATCGGCGGCCAAAGCCACCGCCAAATTGACGGCCGTGGTGGATTTGCCGACACCCCCCTTGCCAGAGGCGACCGCGATGATCGCCCGAACATCCGAAAGCAGCATGGGTCCGGGGCCGGCGGGGCCGCGCGGCGCGGCGGGGCGGGCGGCTGGTGCTGCTTCGGCGCGATGCGCGGTCAGCACGGCGGTGGCCGAGATTACCCCCGGCACGGCGCGGGCCGCCGCTTCGGCCGCCGCGCGCACGGGTTCCATGGCGCCTGCGGCTTCGCGGGCCACCTGAAGGGCGAAATGGACCATGCCATCGCGCACCACCAGCCCCTGCACCATGCCCGCCGATACCACATCCCGGCCCGAAGCCGGGTCCTTCACCGCCGTCAGGGCCTTGGTCACCGCTGCCGCCAAATCATCCGCCATCGCTTGAAAAGCCCTTGTCCATGGTCAATATCCGACGAGCCCGGCATTACAGCGACGTTAGCTGCTTTCCGGGAGGGTCGCGCGCCTCTATATGGGGCTTGGCTTCCCGCTTGAAGCATCTCGCCCGGTTTTGGGCGCCTGGTTTTTTGACGTTCATCTGCTGGAGGCCGAGCCTTTCATGCCCTGGAATAACAATAGTGGCGGTCAAAGCCCCTGGGGCAATCCGCGCCCTCAGGGCCCTTGGGGCCAGCCGCCTTCGGGTGGTGGTGGCGGCCAGGGTGGCCGAGGCCCCGATCTGGATGATGCGATCCGCCAGGCGCAGGAAGCGATCAGGCGCGTATTGCCAAGCGGCGGCGCCGGCGGCGGCAAGCTTGTCGCCCTGGTTGGCATTGTCGTGGTGCTTGGCTGGGCGCTTTCCGGCTTTTACCGCGTGCAGCCTGATGAACAGGGCGTGGTCATGCGCTTTGGCGCTTTCAGCCATACCACCCAGCCCGGCTTGAATTATCGCCTGCCCTGGCCGATCGAAAGCCATACAACGCCTCGAGTCACACGCATCAACCGCGTGGATATCGGCTTTGTCGGTGCCCAGGATGGGGCCATTGCCGGCGGGCGCGTTCTGCCGGCGCGCGATGTGCTGGAAGAAAGCCTGATGCTGACGGGCGATGAGAATATCATTGACATTGATGTCGCCGTCTTTTGGCGCATTCGCGATGCCGGTGAATTCCTGTTCAATACGCGCAACCCGGAAAGCACGGTAAAAACCGCCGCTGAAAGTGTGATGCGCGAAGTGATCGGGCGCACCGCCATTCAGCCCGCGCTCACCGAAGCGCGTGCGCAGATCGAACAGGAAGTGCGCCGCGGTGCCCAGGTGATCATGGATCAATACAAGGCCGGCATTGAAGTGACGCAAGTGCAATTGCAGAAGGTTGACCCGCCGGCGCAGGTGGTTGACGCCTTCCGCGATGTGCAGCGCGCCAATGCGGACCGTGAGCGTTTGCGCAATGAAGCTGAGAGCTTCCGCAATGACATCATCCCCCGCGCCCGTGGTGAGGCTGAGCGTATGGTGCAGGAAGCCCAAGGTTTCAGGGAAAGCCAGGTGGCGCGTGCCGGCGGTGAAAGTGCGCGCTTCCTTTCCGTGCTTTCCGCTTATGAATTGGCGCGTGATGTAACCACCCGCCGGATGTATCTGGAAACCATGGAAGAAATCCTGCGGCGTAATCCATTGATCCTGGTAGATGACCGCTTGCAGGGCGTGGTGCCCTTCCTGCAATTGGGCGAAACGGGTGGCGCGCGACAGCCGCCTGCCGCGGCACCTCAGCAGCGGCCCGCGCCATTACCACCAGGTGCGGCTGCCGCGCCCATGATGCAAAACCGTACGGGATCGCCGCGATGAACCGCTCCATCATTCTGCTTGGCGTGCTGGCGGCGGCGATTTTCACCGCATCCTCCACGCTGTTCACCGTGCAACAGACGCAGCAGGTGTTGATCACGCAATTCGGTGAACCGCGCCGCGTGATCCAGGAACCGGGCCTGCATTGGAAGCTGCCCTTCATCCAGTCGGTCATTACCTTTGACCGGCGCTTGCTGGATTTCGATGCACCGGGCGAAGAAGTGATCCTGGGCGATCAGCGCCGGCTGATCGTGGATAGCTTCACGCGCTACCGCATCACCGATCCGCTGCGATTCTTCCAGACGGTGGGCGCGACCGAGGCGGGCATCCGCGCCCGGCTCAATTCCATCGTCACCTCATCCTTGCGCCGCGTTTTGGGCAATGAACCACTGCTTTCCGTCCTGTCCACGGATCGCGCCCGAATCATGGGTGAAATCCGCCGTCAGGTGAATGAAGAAGCGCGCCAATTCGGCATCGCGGTTGAAGATGTGCGCATCCGCCGCGCCGATCTGCCGAATGAGAATACACAAGCCATCCTGTCGCGCATGCAATCCGAACGTGAACGCGTGGCGCGTGAGGCCCGCGCGGAAGGTGCCGAAGTG
>JBIIIE010000151.1:0-6618 GCA_044235135.1 Roseomonas sp.
CGCCGGTGAGGGCGGCGCTTGCGGCGCGCCGCCGGCGATTATCTCGGCGGTCTGTGATGCGCTGGGGGTTGCGCATATTGATATGCCGATCACGCCGGAAGCGGTCTGGCGTGCTGTGCGGGCGAGGCAGACGGCGGCTTGATTTAGTGTGTTGCCCATTCACCTTAGTTCACGGGCAACACACTAAAAACTCGTTTGATCACATGTTCCGAGTAGCCAAGTGATTCCACTTGGCTTGAAAATGCTCACCCCACCGGCCGCACCCCCCAAGGATAAGGCATGCTGCCCTGGGCAAGCCCGGTAATGCTGCGCCGCCAGGCGCTGCGGATGCGGAATTGGCCAAGCGGGATGGTGGCCACATCATCCTGCGCGCGCTTGTTAATCTCATCCGCCAGCGCCTTTTGCCGCGCGGCATCCGGCGCATCAAACCAGGCCTGGATGCGTTCCTGCATCACTGGGCTGTTATACCAGCCGAACCACCCGGTCGCACCTGGGGCCTTCACCAGCGAACTCACCGCCGGGTTCAGATAGGCGAGTGATGAACCATAGGTGTGGAAAATACTCCAACCGCCGCGATCGGCAGGCTCGGTGCGCACCCGCCGCTGCACCACCGTGCCCCAATCTGTTTCCGCCAATTCCACATTCATGCCAATGCGGCGCAGCCGATCCGCCGTCACCTGCCCATGCGGGCCAATAAGCGGGAAATCGGTCGGGTTGATGATGACAACCTTCTCACCATTATAGCCGCTCGCTTGCAGCGCGGCGCGCGCGCGATCCAGGCTGCGCGGCGGCGCATTGAGCTCCGACAGGTTCTCAACCCCATAAGGCGTCCCACACGGGAATAGGCTCCGGCATTCCTGCCAAATGCTGCGATCATCGCCGAGCGTTGAACGCATGTAATCCGCCTGATCCACGGCCAGAGCCACCGCCTGGCGCACGCGCAGATTATTGAAGGGCGCTTGCAGGTGGTTAAGGCGCATGATGCTCATGAGCCCAGTTGGGTTCAGAATGCCCACTTCGATATTGCGGTTGCGCTGCAGCGTTGGCACCAGGTCGGCCAGCGGCTGTTCCAGCCAATCAACCTCACCCGATTGCAGCGCTGCCGCTGCTGTCGCGGGGTCTGGCAGGATATGCCATTCAATCCGCGGGAAATGCGCGACCTTACCGCCGGACGCCCAATCCGATGCTTCATCGCGCGGGCGATAGCGATCATTGCGCATATAAACCACGCGACTGCCAGAGACGAATTCGTCGCGCATGAAGCGATAGGGGCCGCTGCCGATCATTTCGCTGACCTGCGTGCTGGCATCGGTTCTGGCCAAGCGCTCCGGCATGATGAAGGGCACGTTGGAATCGGGTTTCGCCAAAGCATCCAGCAAAAGCGGGAAGGGGCGCTTCAGGCGAATTTCAAGCGTGCGATCATCCACGGCGCGCCATTCATCCACCTGCGCGGCCAGGATTTGCCCGAAGGCGTCACGCCGCGACCAGCGCGCCAGTGATGCCGCGCAATCGGCAGCGCGCACAGGCTCCCCATCATGGAAGAACAGCCCTTCACGCAGGCGGATACGCCACACGCGGCCATCGGCGGAAACCTCATGCCCTGCGGCCATTTGCGGGCGCGCGCGCTGCTGGCCATCCACGGCATAGAGCGTGTCATACACATGATAGCCATGCATTTGCGTGACAATCGCGCTGGTCCAGATGGGATCAAGCGCGGTCAGATTGGCCTGCGGCACGAAGCGCAGCGTAGTGGTGCGTGCGGGCTGCGCCAGCGAAGGCGCAGCAATGCCCGAGGCCCCGGCAAGCACCGCGGCCCCTTGCAGCAAATAACGACGTTTCATGGGCGTTTCCTTTGTTGTGGTTTACGCTTCGGCGATTGCCGCACTCCAGGGACTCATCACATCGGTAATGCCGGTGCGCAGCCCATCCGCGCCGATGCGGATCAGATTGGGGCAGGCGAAATTCACCGGCAGTACTGCGTGTTCGACTTCAGTCACGTCATCCTCGGCAGCAAGCGCCGCGAGGGTTTCCGTACCAAGCCGGATATCGGCGGTGACACCTTCAGGTGCCGAAACATCAAGCCGCGGATGATGTGCTGCCTGTTCTGGTTCCATGCCGAAATCGGAAACGAAGGACAGCATCTGGAAGACGGAGGCCATGATGCGCCGCCCGCCGGAAGCGCCAGTGGCCAGCACGGGCTTGTCACCCTCGGCCGCAATGACTGGGCACATATTCGTGAGCGGCCTTTTGCCCGGCGCCAGCGCATTGGCGGCTTCCGGGCGCGGGTCGAACCACATGACGCCATTGTTCATCAGTACGCCTGATTTCGGCAGCACCACGCGGCTGCCCATGCTGGACAGCAGCGTGGTGGTCATGGCCACCATCATGCCGTTCTTATCCGCAACCGTCAGATGGGTGGTGCAGGATTCGGCGGCCTTGGGTTCCGCATCGCCAAGCCCCGCCAGACGTTCCGCATAGGCCGCGCGCAGCACGCGCGCCAATTGCGCATACCACGCGGTGGAGGGCGCCTTGCCGGAGAAATCCGCGCCCTTCATCCCTTCCAGCACGCGCAGCAGCGTGGGTGCTGCGGTCAGGCCATTGGCCAGGAACAGCCGCTTGCCGCGCCATTCGGCTTCCAGCGCGGGCAGTACGCGCGCCTTGCATTGCGCCAAATCCTCGGCACTCACAAAGGCGCCCATTTCCTTGCAATCGGCAGCGATGGCGGCGGCGATATCGCCCGTGTAGAAATCAGCCAAGCCGGCATGGGCCAGGCGTTCCAAGGTGGCGGCCAGATTGCCCTGCGGGAAGAAGCCCGGCGCGCCCTGATAAGGCGCCACAGGCGGCAGGCCGCCCGGCAGGTAAATCCGGGCAGATTCCGGATAAAGCTTCAGCACGGATGCGGAATTGGCCACTTTCAGCGTGGTGAACCAATCCTGTGCCAGGCCGCGCTTCGCCAGCGCCACCGCCGGCGCCAGCACATCCTTGATCGGCATGCGGCCATGGCGCGCATGCAATTCCATATAGCCCGCAACCGCAGAGGGGATGGCGAAGGAAAGCGGGCCATGCACATTGCGGTCTTCCAGCACTTCCGGCCAGGTGAACAGATCCGCCTTCATCTTCCCGGTCATGGGGTAGGCCGAGGGGTTTAGCCCGCGTGGGGAAACCGGACCGAAGTCAAAGGTCTCAGCCGCGCCGCCGGGCGCCATCACCTGCGCGAAGCCAATGCCGCCCAGGCCGCTATTCCAGGGTTCGAGCGTGGCCAGCGCAAAGGCCGTGGCCACCGCCGCATCCGCCGCCGTGCCTCCGGCTTCCAGAATGGCCACACCTGCCTCCGCCGCGCCGCGCGCCTGGGACGCCACCATGCCCTTGCGGCCAGAAGCGGCAGGCTTGGTGATGTGCCAATGCTGGGAGGTGTGACGCGGCGGGGTATAGGCCATGATGCGGTTTCCTCAATTTCTATGGGTCTAGCCTTGCGCCGCCCGCGGCTTCCCGCAAGCCCCCGCCCGGTTTGCCCCGCCGCCCCTTTCCTTTTATGGAACCCTCCGGATTCTACGGGCGGGCCAAGGCCTGCCTCTTGTTCGGGAGCGTTCCAATGTCTGCATCAAAGGGGCTTTTTGTTGCCCCCATTCTGAAGAATTTCATCGAAACCGAAGCCCTGCCCGGCACGGGCGTGGAGCCTGCCCGCTTCTGGGAAGCGATGGAACGCACGCTGCGTGAAATGGCGCCGACCAATGCTGCGCTGCTGGCCAAGCGCGATGCGCTGCAAACCAAAATCGATGCCTGGCACCAGGCCAATCCCGCCAAACCGATTGATCAGGCGGCCTATACCGCCTTCCTGAAGGAAATCGGCTATCTGCTGCCGGAACCAGCGCAAGTGACGGTGGCCACGACTGATGTTGATGCGGAAATCGCCTCCATGGCAGGCCCGCAGCTTGTCGTGCCGGTTTCCAATGCGCGCTACGCGCTGAATGCCGCCAATGCGCGCTGGGGCAGCCTTTATGATGCGCTGTATGGCACGGATGCCATTCCCGGCACGGCTTCCGGCAAGGGCTATGACCCGGAACGGGGTGCGAAGGTGATTGCCTATGCGCGCGGTGTGCTGGATAGCGCCGTGCCGCTCGCCAAGGGCTCGCACGCCGATGCCACGGGCTACCGCATTGAAGGCGGCGCGCTGGAAGTCACGCTGAAGGATGGCAGCAAAACTGGCCTCGCGCGGCCTGGCCAATGCGTGGGCTTCCTGGGTGAAGCGCATGCGGTCTCATCGCTACTGTTCGTGAATAACGGCCTGCATATCGAAGTGAAATTCGATCGCGCGCATCCCATCGGCAAGACCGATCCGGCGGGCATTGCCGATGTGGCGTTGGAAAGCGCGCTGACCACGATTCAGGATTGCGAGGATTCCGTCGCCGCCGTGGATGCGGAAGACAAGGTCGCGGTCTATCGCAATTGGCTTGGCCTGATGCGCGGCGATCTGGAAGCCAGTTTTGAGAAAGGCGGCAAGACCATGGTGCGCCGCCTGAACCCGGACCGCGTGTTCCAGCGCCCGGCGGGTGGCGGGATCACGCTGCATGGGCGTTCCGTGATGCTGGTGCGCAATGTCGGCCACCACATGATGATTGATGCGGTGAAGCTGGATGGCGCGGAAGTGCCGGAAACCATTCTGGATGCCTTCTGCACTTCGGCCATTGCGCTGCATGATATTCGCGGCAAGCGCCTCAATTCCCGCGCCGGCAGCGTTTACATCGTGAAGCCGAAAATGCACGGGCCGGAAGAAGTGGCCTGGGCGGATACGCTTTTCGCCCGTGTGGAAGATGCGCTCGGCCTCAAGCGCGCCACGCTCAAGATGGGCATCATGGATGAGGAACGTCGCACCACGGTGAACCTGAAGGCCTGCATCGCAGCCGCCAAGGATCGCGTGGTCTTCATCAATACGGGCTTCCTGGATCGCACCGGCGATGAAATCCACACGGCCATGGAAGCCGGCGCCGTCATTCGCAAGAATGACATGAAGGGCGCGGCCTGGATCAAGGCTTATGAGGATTGGAATGTGGATACCGGCCTTGCCTGCGGGCTGAGGGGTCGGGCGCAGATCGGCAAGGGCATGTGGGCCATGCCGGATGCCATGGCGGCGATGCTCGACCAAAAGGTGGGCCACCCCAAGGCTGGCGCTTCCACGGCCTGGGTCCCTTCACCCACTGCGGCCACCTTGCATGCGCTGCACTACCATCAAATCAGCGTTGCCGACCGGCAGGATGAAATCACCAAGGGCGGGCGTCGTGCCAAGCTGGATGATATTCTGACCGTGCCGCTGGCGCGCGACACGAACTGGTCGCCCGCCGATGTGCAGGCGGAATTGGACAATAACGCGCAAGGCATTCTTGGCTATGTGGTGCGCTGGGTGGATCAGGGTGTGGGCTGTTCCAAGGTGCCGGACATCAATGATGTCGGCCTGATGGAAGACCGCGCCACTTTGCGCATCAGCAGCCAGCACATCGCCAATTGGCTGCGCCATGGCGTTGTCAGCGAAGCGCAGGTGATGGAAACCATGAAGCGCATGGCCGCTGTGGTGGATCGGCAGAATGCCGGCGATGCGGCCTATCGCCCTATGGCGCCGGCTTTTGACGGCCCGGCCTTCAAGGGCGCTTGCGATCTGGTGCTGAAGGGCCGCGAACAGCCCAATGGCTATACTGAATTTGTGCTGACGGCGCGCCGGCGCGAAGCCAAGGCGGCGGGGTAATCTTCGCGCGCCGCTTGTCCTTCTGGGCAAGCGGCGCCAGGAAAAGAGTGACTGGCCGCCACCCCCATGCCAAACTTGGGCATGGTGGTTTCGCTGCGCCCGAACCCGCGCTTTGCTGATCGTGCCGAAGCCGGGCGCAGCTTGGCCCCTTTGCTCGTCGCACGCGACTTCGCTGATCCTGTGGTCTATGCGCTGCCGCGCGGCGGCGTGCCGGTGGCACTCCCCATCGCGCATGCCTTGCACGCACCGCTTGATCTTTTGCTGGTGCGCAAATTGGGTGTGCCCTGGCAGCCGGAATTGGGTTTTGGGGCGATTGCCGAAGGTCTTGAAGAACCCTCGCTCAATCAGGATATCATCGCGCATACCGGCCTGACGGAAGACATGATCGCGCCCGTGCTGGCGGCGGAAAAACAGGAACTCGCCCGCCGCAGCGCAGCTTATCTGAAGGGCCGACGCAGGCAGGACCCCAAGGGGCGCATTGCCATTCTGGTGGATGATGGGCTCGCGACCGGCATCACGGCGCGCGCTGGGCTTGCTGCGCTACGCAAGCGGGGCGCGGCGCGCCTGGTGCTCGCCGTGCCCATCGCCGCGCCCGAAAGCGTCGCGGAATTCGAAGGCTTGGCGGATGAGGTGATCACGGCCGAGACCGCCCCCATCCGCTTTGGCATTGGCGCCTTCTACCAGGATTTCCACCAGATCAGCGATGCTGAAATGCTGGAAATGCTGGCAGGCAACCCTTGATCACGCGGCGCGCTGCGGGCGCACCGCCAAGACTTCACGCAAACGCTGCAAGCGCGCCCGCGCATTATCGCCCAGCTCCTCATCCGGCCCGGCAACGGTTTCCACCGCCTTCAATGCCTTCCGGCGCGAAGCCGCATCCG
>JBIIIE010000346.1:0-3435 GCA_044235135.1 Roseomonas sp.
GGCTTGATCCTGATCTGGCGGCGTTTTTCATCGCGCTTGGGTTGCCGGTGCTGCAAGGCTATGGCCAGACCGAAGCCGGCCCGGTGGTGAGTGTGAACCTGCCCTGGGCCAATCGGCATGAGAGTGTGGGGAAGCCGCTGGAAGGCGTTGCATGCCGTATCGCCGCCGATGGTGAAATCCTGATCCAGGGCGATCTGGTCATGACCGGCTATTGGGGCAATGCGGAAGCCACCGCCGCCACCTTGAGGCCCGAGGGCGATGACCCGCGCCCCTGGCTGCATACCGGCGATATCGGCGAAATGCGTGATGGGTTCCTCTACATCACCGACCGCAAGCGTGATTTCATCAAGCTGCTGGGCGGCGATATGATCAGCCCGGCCAAGATCGAGGGCCAATTGATGGCCGAACCAGAAATCCAGCAGGCGCTGGTGGCGGGTGAAGGCAAGGCGGGGCTTGTTGCGCTGATTGTCCCCGCCGAGGGTCAGGAGGCAGGTGTCGCGGCGGCCGTGGCGCGCGTCAATGCACGGCTTGCGATTATTGAACGCATCCGCCGCCATGGGCTGACCGCGCCCTTCACCATTGAAAACGGCCTGCTGACGCCAACCATGAAGCTGAAGCGCCGCGCCGCTTTGCAGGAACGCGCGGCGGAGATTGAAGGGCTTGCGGGATGAAGGCCGATCCCCCCGCCAAAATCACATCGCGGGGCACACCAGGACACCCCCTTATGCGGCGGCCTTTCCAGGCGTCACTTCAGGCAGCGCAGAAACAGCGTTGAAGGATGCGCAACTTCCCCCACCGCATCGGCGGCGCGGGGCGTGTCAGAGGCAGCGCCTTGTGTGACCGCCACATTCTGTTCGCGCAGGAATTCCAAGGCTTCCGTGTGCTTCACGGCGAAATTCACATTCTGCGGAATATCGCCTGTCTGCCGCGCAATCTGACCGGCATTGAGTTTTGATACCACGACGCCAATCACCTGCCCGCGCATATCCAGAAGCGGCCCGCCGGAATTGCCCGGCTGCACCGGTGCGCTGATCTGCAAATGGCGCTGATTATCGGCAAGTCCCGCGAGCGCCGAGACCTCTCCGGTAGTGAGCGTGGGCCCGGATGAAAGCAGGCCAGCCAAGGGAAAACCGTAAGTCACCACGCCTTCGCCGCGGCGATAGGTGCCAGTGCTGCGAAACGGCAGGATCGGCCCGGCTTCCGCTTCCGTGCTGAGCAACGCCAGATCGCGCGTGGCATCACTTGCCATGACACGCGCAGGCACTTCCTGCCCATCGGGCAGGCGGGCGGCCACTTCGGCGCAGCCATCAATCACGTGATGATTGGTCAGGATCCGTCGCGCTGCCACCACAAAGCCTGTGCCGGAAGAAACCGCGCGGCGCGCGACACGTTCACCAGGGGCAAGCGGCGGGGGTTTGTCGCGCGGGAGTTCCGCCCCGGCGCCTTGGCGGGGCAAGGGCGGGGGTTTTTCGCTCGGCAGTACGGCGCGCGGCGATTGCGCCATGGCAGCCGCCGCAAAACCAAGCCCGAATAATCCCAACAGAAATGCGCGCTGGAGCATGAGAGGTTTGTGCCGCGCCAAGGCCCTGCTGGTCAATGATAACGTTAAAGATGCCCTTCGCGGCGGAAGGAATAATGCCTTCCATTGCCAATGATCAAATGATCATGCAGCACAATGCCAAGCATGGTCGCGGCCTGGCCGATCTCTCGTGTCATCTCCACATCGGCGCGGGAAGGGGTGGGATCACCGGATGGGTGATTATGCACCAGGATCAGCGCGGTTGCCTGCAATTCAAGGGCGCGGCGCACCACTTCGCGCGGATAGACCGGCGTGTGATTGACCGTGCCCTTGGCCTGCGCCTCATCGGCGATCAGCCGGTTCTTGGCATCCAGAAACAGGATGCGGAATTGTTCGATCCTCTCCCGCGCCAGGGCCGCGTTCAAATAGGCAATCAGCTTTTCCCAATTGTTCAAAACGGGGTTTTCGCGCACTTCTTCCCGAGCCAGGCGCAAGGCTGCGGCTTGGATGCAGCGCAGCGCGGCTATGCCGGCCTCCCCCAGGCCCTCAATCTGGCCAAGTTCCTGCACCGGGGCGCTGATGGCGCCCGCGAAGGACCCGAAGCGTGTCAGCAGCGCGCGGGCAATCGGTTTGGTATCCCGCCGAGGCAGCGCCAGAAACAGCGTCATTTCCAGCAATTCGTGATCCAGCAGCGCATCCGGCCCGGCGCGCAGCAGTTTTTCGCGCATGCGGGCGCGATGCCCCAAATGGCCGGGTGGCGCCTCGGCCATATCAGAGGCAAGCTCCAGCCCCGGCAGGGCGCTGGCCTCAGCGAGGCCCTTGGTCTTGCGGATAGCCATGTTCCAACCCGTTGGCGCCTGAAAACGCGCGAAACTGGAAGGATCAATAAAACCTATGATTGAAAAATACCAGTCAAAACCAACCCGGCTGGTTTGGACTCAGGCTCCGTAAGGCGGCTTATGCATGCCCTTGGGGGAAAGGGTGAAAATCTCCACCCCCGTTTCCGTCACCGCCACCATATGTTCGAATTGCGCGGAAAGGGACCGGTCGCGGGTCACTGCAGTCCAGCCATCATCCAGGATTTTCACCTCGGGCCGGCCGGCATTCACCATGGGTTCCACGGTGAAGAACATGCCGGGCTTGAGTTTCGGCCCTTCGCCGGGCCGGCCGAAATGCAGCACATTCGGCGGTTCATGAAAGTGCCGGCCAATGCCATGGCCGCAGAAATCCCGCACCACGCTGAAGCGATGCTTTTCCACATGCGCCTGAATGGCGTGCCCGATATCGCCCAGCGTCGCCCCCGGACGAATGGCGGCAATGCCCTTCATCATGGCGTCATAGGTGACATCCATCAGCAGCTTCGCCTTGGTGGAGGCTTCGCCCGCCACATACATGCGGCTTGTATCGCCATGCCAGCCATCCAGAATGACGGTGACATCAATATTGACGATATCGCCATCCGCCAGCACGCGATCCCCCGGAATGCCGTGGCAGACAACGTGATTGACCGAGGTGCAGGAAGATTTCGTGTAGCCGCGATAGCCAAGCGTGGCTGGAATGGCGCCGCGTGCCACCATGAAACCATGGCAGAGCTTATCAATCTCCCCGGTCGAAATGCCTGGCCGCACATGGGCGGTGATCATGTCGAGCGTTTCAGCCGCAAGCTGCCCCGCGCGGCGCATGCCCGCGAAATCCTCAGGCTTGTGGATGGTGATGCGGCGCGCTTCGCCGCCTTGCTGCTCCATGGGGTCTCAAGGCTCGTGCTGGTGAAGTGCCCAAAATGCGCCGCGACGCGGCAGGATGCAAGGCTTCACCTGGGCTTGCCTGCTTTCTCGCCGGTGCCGATTTCCGTCGAGCCCAAGGCATCCGCCAGCCGAGCATTGGCACTGCCAGGCCGCGCCGGCTTCTGCTGGGTG
>JBIIIE010000365.1:0-3166 GCA_044235135.1 Roseomonas sp.
AGCACCAAAAGCCGGAGCGAAAGGTCAATCGCGCCATCGCCAAGCCGCGCCGCCGCCATGGGGAACAGCGCGCGCGGCGGCGTGCGGCCATCACGCGTCAGCACCGCATTGGCTTCTCCGGCGGCGCGCAAATCAGCGAAAATGCCGAAGGCGGATTTGTAGCGGAGCGCCATATCCTCGGCATCCGCAACCGGCAGCGCGAAGCCCGCGCGCTGCAACAGCCCCGCGCCATCGCGCAATTCCGGGAAGGGAGAAATGCGGGGCGATATGCCGCCGCGCAATTCAGTTTCCGCCGCGGCTAAAGCGGCGCGCATGGCGCCAAGCGTGGGCAAGCCGGGCAGGCTCGCCAGGAATAGCCCATCAGGGGCCAGCGCGCGGCGAATTTGGATCAACGCCCCCGGCAAATCATTCACCCAATGCAGCGAGAGGGAGGCGACAATCAGATCAAAAGCGCCCTCCGCAAAGGGCAGGAATTCCTCATCCGCCGCCACGGACAGCCCCCCGCCGCGCGCCGCCATGCCCGGCGCCAGATCAGCCGAGACCACAAAGGGTATCCCCCGCGCCGCGAGCTTCGGCGCCACAAAGCCGCGCCCGCCCAGGTCAAGCGCGCGGGTGAAGCGCCGCGTGGTGTCATCCAGCCGATCGAGCAGCCTGTCCGCCGCATCCTCCAGAATCGGCGCCACCTGATCCACGCTGGCGACCGCCCGGGTGCGGCGTCGGGCAAGCAGGGCTCGGTCAAAGACGCGCATCTGGTCGGTCATGGGGGCTTGGGATGCACCCTGTTTCCCCGCCGCGCAAGACGGGCTAGGCTTCGCTGATCTGGATTAGGAGGAAAACCATGAACGCATCTGATGTGAAGGCCGCCCGTGCTGCCGCCGTGGCCGCGACCATTGACCGCATCCGCGTGATTGAACGGAGCCAGGGTGTCAGCCGTTCTTCGCTTGAAGCCATCAAGGGCGAATTGATGAAGCTTGCCGCGCAGGAGCATCTTTTCCCGTCCAGCGAATTCCCGCCGCCGCCGAATGGCGAAAAGGGCAGCCGGCGCTACATGCTGCAGGAAGATGAGAATAATCTGTTTGCGCTTTATCTGAATGCGCTCAATCCCGGCAATGAAACCAAGCCGCATGACCACACCACCTGGGCCTGCGTGGTGGCCGTGGATGGGCAGGAACTCAACAAGGTTTATGACCGGCTGGATGATGGGTCAGATCCTGCGCGCTGCGAATTGCGCCTGCGTGAGGAAATCATGGTGGAACCGGGCCGTGGCATTGCGCTGATGCCGGAAGATATCCATTCCATCCACACAACGGGCAGCGTGCCGACGCGGCATTTGCACATGTATGGCCTCGCCTTGGAAAAGCTGGATGACCGCAAGGCGTTTGATGCCGAAACCGGCGAAGTGAAGCCCTATAACACGAATTTCATGGCGCCCACCGCATCGCCGCAAGGCTGATCCCGCCATGGCACGCATGATAGACGCGGCCAGCCTGAAGGGCTGGATCCGCGATGGGCGGGAATTGGCCATTCTGGATGCGCGGGAAGATGGCGAATTCGGCCGTTCGCATCTTTTCTGGGCCAATCCTTGCGGGGTTTCGCGCATGGAACTCCGCGCCCGTGCCATTCTGCCGCGCCTTGCCACGCGCGTGGTTTGCGTGGATGGCGGGGAAGGGTTGGCGGAGCGCTTGGCCGGCTATCTTGAAAGCATCGGCTGCACGGATGTGTCTGTGTTGCAGGGCGGCACGCCGGCTTGGGTTGCGTCGGGCTACACGGCTTTCTCTGGCGTCAATGTGCCGTCCAAGGCTTTCGGTGAATGGGTGGAGCATCACTACGAAACCCCCTCGGTCGATCCCGAGGAATTGAAGGCGATGATCGATGCCGGCACCGATATGGTGATCCTGGATAGCCGCCCGATGGAAGAATTCAACCGCATGTCCATCCCCGGTGCGGTGGATGTGCCGGGCGGGGAATTGGTCTATCGGATCGGTGAATTTGTGAACCGGCCGGAAACCACGGTGGTGGTGAATTGCGCCGGGCGCACGCGGTCCATCATGGGCGCCGAATCTCTTCGCAGCGCTGGCATTCCGAACAAGGTGGTGGCGTTGCGCAATGGCACCATGGGCTGGGAATTGGCCGGCTTTACGTGCGATCGCGGCAAGACCGCAAGCTTCCCGCAAGGCACGCCGAAAGGCGCGGCGGAAGCCTTTGCCCGCGCGGATGCTTTCGCCAAGAAGCATGGCGTGGTTTTCGGCACGCGCGCTGATTTGGCGCGCTGGCAGGCGGATGCAACGCGCAGCACCTATGTGCTGGATGTGCGCGACCCAGCCGAATATGCGGCGGGGCATATGCCTGGCAGCCGTTCCGCGCCTGGTGGGCAATTGGTGCAGGCGACGGATCAATGGGTGGCGGTGCGCCATGCGCGGATTGTGCTGGTGGATGATACCGGCACCCGCGCGCGCATGACCGGCGGCTGGCTGCGCCAATTGGGCGGCTGGGACGTGATGGTGCTGACCGATGGGTTGGATGGCACGCTCGCCACCGGTCCATGGCAGCCGGCATGCCCGGAAGCTGATGCCGTGAAGCTGCCCAGCCTGACGCCGGAAGAACTCGCCGCCGAAAGCGTGAAGGGCGGCGTGCAGGTGATTGACCTGTCGCGGTCCATTGATTTCCGCGATGGGCATATCCCCGGCGCGCATTGGGCCATTCGTTCCCGGTTGGATAGGCTGCGCGGCGCTTTGGCCGGTGCGCGGTTGGTCGCGATTGCAGCACCCGATGCGGCGCTGGCCCGGCTGGCGGCACCGGAAGCGGCGGCGCTGACGGGCCTGCCGGTGTTCATCCTGGAAGGCGGCACCAAGGCCTGGCGCGCGGCGGGGCTGCCCATGGCGGCGGATCGGCGCAACCCCGCCGATGCTGACTGCGCGGATTTCTACCTGAGGCCCTATGACCGGAATGATGGGGTGGAAGCGGCGATGCGCGAATACCTCTCCTGGGAAATTGATCTGGTCAATGAAGTGGCGAAGGATGGTGATGCCCCCTTCGGCCATTGGCATTGAGTGATGCCCCCCGGCGCCTTGCTGAACCGATTGAAAAGCGGATTCGGCAGGGCGCCGGAGAAACTTCTTGATATCCTGCTGCCGCCGCATTGCCTGACCTGCGACGCGGAAGTCGA
>JBIIIE010000152.1:0-6584 GCA_044235135.1 Roseomonas sp.
CGGTATTCGTGTGCATCTGAAGGATGGCCGCGTTCGCTATATTGAAGGCAATCCCGATCATCCGGTGAATAAGGGCGTGCTCTGCGGCAAGGGCAGCGCCGGCATCATGACGCAATATAGCCCAGCGCGCCTGCAAGCCCCCTTGAAGCGCATCGGGCCGCGCGGTTCCGGCGACTATGCCGAGATTTCCTGGGATGAGGCGATGGAAATCGCCACCACCGCGCTGAAAAAAGTGCGGGCAACGGACCCGAAGCGCCTGGCTTTCTTCACCGGGCGCGACCAATCGCAATCGCTGACGGGCTTTTGGGCCGCACAATTCGGCACGCCCAATTTCGCCGCGCATGGCGGGTTTTGTTCCGTCAATATGGCCGCGGGCGGGCTTTACACCATTGGCGGTTCCTTCTGGGAATTTGGCGAACCCGATTGGGAACGCGCGAAATATCTGCTGATCCTTGGCGTGGCCGAGGATCATGATTCCAATCCGATCAAAACCGGCCTCGCCGCGCTGAAAAAGCGCAACGCCAAGGTGGTATCCGTCAATCCCGTGCGCACCGGCTATTCCGCGATTGCCGATGAATGGGTGGGCATCCGCCCCGGCACGGATGGGCTTTTCGTCATGGCGCTGATCCATGAATTGCTGCGCCATGATTGGGTGGATTCCGATTTCCTGGTGCGCCATACCAATGCGCATTGGCTGGTGGTGCGTAATCCGGGTGGCGCGGATGATGGGCTTTTCGTGCGTGATGCCGATGGCAAGCCACAAGCCTGGGATCGCGCACGCGGCGCAATGGATGCCGCTGCCGCTGATCTTTCGCCCGTGCTGGTCGGTGATTTCACCCTGCCGGATGGCCGCAAGGCGCGCCCCGTTTTCCATTTGATGGCCGAACGCTATCTTGGTGCCGAATACGCGCCGGAAGCGGTGGCGGAACGCTGCGGGCTGGATGCGGAACGCATTCGCCGCATCGCCGCCGAAATGGCGGATGTGGCCTTCAACCAAACCATCACGCTCGATCAGCCCTGGACCGATACGCTGGGCCGCCGGCATGAGAAAATGGTCGGGCGGCCTGTGGCACTGCACGCGATGCGCGGCATTAGCGCCCATTCCAACGGCTTTCATACCTGCCGTGCTTTGCATATTCTGCAAATGCTGCTGGGTGCCATCGATACGCCAGGTTCCTGGCGCTACAAGGCGCCTTTCCCGCGGCCTATTCCGCCGGGGCCTGGGCCTGCGGGCAAGAATTCCAAGCCCAATACACCGCTCGCCGGCAATATCCTGTCCTTCACCCATGGGCCGGATGATTTGCTGGTCAATGATGATGGCTCACCCATCCGCATTGACCATTCCTTTTCCTGGGAAGCGCCGCTTGGTCTGCATGGCATGATGCATACCGTGATCGGCAATGCGGCGAAGGGTGATCCCTACAAGATTGATGTGCTGTTCATGTTCATGGCGAATATGGCCTGGAACAGCGCGATGAACCCGCTGGAAACCATTGAATGCCTCACGGCCAAGGATGAGGCGGGAGACTACGTCATCCCAACCGTTATCTATTCCGATGCGTTTTTCAGCGAAACCGTGCCCTATGCGGATTTGATCCTGCCGGACACGACCTATCTGGAACGCTGGGATTGCATTTCTATCCTTGACCGTCCGATTGGTTCTTCTCATGGTCCCGGCGATGCCATTCGCCAGCCCGTGCTGAAGCCGGATCGTGATGTGCGGCCCTTCCAGGATGTGCTGATTGAATTGGGCGCGCGGCTTGGCCTGCCGGCCTTCACCAAGGAGGATGGCAGCCCGCGCTTCAAGGATTATGCGGATTACATCGTCAATCACGAACGCATGCCGGGCGTGGGGCCTCTTGCCGGTTGGCGTGGGGAAGATGGCAGCGCGAAAGGGGTGGGCAAGCCCAACCCGGATCAATTGCAGCGCTATATCGAAAATGGCTGCTTCTGGCGGCATGATTTCTCAGCCGAGGAAAGCTATTTCAAGCATTCCAACAAGCTCTATCTGGAAAACGCCAAGGCGATGGGCCTCATTGGCAAATCTGATCAGATTGTCTTGCAAATCTGGTCTGAGCCCTTGCAGAAATTCCGCCTCGCTGCGGAAGGCCATGGCGCGAAGCAGCCACCGGAAGCCTTGCGCGAACGTGTGCGTACCTACTGCGACCCGCTGCCCATCTGGTATGTCCCGCTGGAGCAAGTTGCGCATGATGTGGCGGGCTTCCCCTTCTCCGCCGTCACGCAGCGCCCCATGGCGATGTATCATTCCTGGGGGTCGATGAATGCCTGGCTCCGGCAAATCCACGGCGCCAACCGGCTTTACATGAGCCGCGCCAAGGGCGAAGCCATGGGCATTGCGCAGGATGATTGGGTGTGGGTCGAAAGCCGCAATGGCCGCGTGAAGGGGCAAGTAACGCTGATGGAAGGCGTCAACCCCGATACGGTCTGGACCTGGAACGCGATTGGCAAACGCGCCGGCGCCTGGATGCTCAGCCCCGATGCGGCGGAAGCCGAGCGTGGCTTTTTGCTGAACCATGTGATCAGCGAATGGCTGCCCGCGCAAACCGGCCCGCGTCTTGCGAATGCTGATCCCATCACCGGTCAGGCCGCCTGGTATGATTTGCGCGTGAATATCAGGAAATGCGCCGCCGGCGAGGAAGGCATCACCGTGCCCCATCCAAGCGCGCTGAAGCCGCCGCCCAATATGCCTGAACCGCCCGATATTCTGCGCTACAATGCCGGAGGAAAAGCGCCATGACATCGCTGCCCAATCCTACGCCGGGGGCGAAGAAGCTCGGCCTTGTCATTGATCTTGATACCTGTGTCGGCTGCCATGCTTGCGCGACGAATTGCAAGGAATGGAACACCAGCGGCCATATGGCGCCGCTGCCGGATCAGCACCCCTATTCCGCCGCGCAAGAAGGTGTTTGGTTCAACCGTGTGCATGCCTATGAAGCCGGAGATGGCGATGAGGGCCGCACGGTGCATTTTCCGCGTTCCTGCCTGCATTGCGAAACGCCGGCTTGCGTGACGGTTTGCCCGACGGGTGCTTCTTACAAGCGCGCGGAAGATGGCATTGTGCTGGTCAATACCGATATGTGCATTGGCTGCCAGCTTTGCGCCTGGGCCTGCCCCTATGGCGCGCGTGAATTGGATGAAGATCAGGGTGTCATGAAGAAATGCACGCTCTGTGTTGATCGCATCTACAACGAAACTATCCCGGAAGACCGCCGCGTGCCGGCCTGCGTTTCCACCTGCCCGGCCAATGCGCGGCATTTCGGTGATCTTGGCGATCCCAATAGCGATGTCTCAAAGCTGGTCGCCGAACGCGGCGGTTATGAGCTGATGCCGGAGATGGGTTATCAGCCCGTCAATCGCTATCTGCCGCCGCGCAAGGCTTCCAGCCAGGTGAAGACGGCGCCGAAGGAAGCCGGGCCATTGCCCAGCCAAATCACCAATCCGCTGCTGCGTTGGATAGATAAGGTGCTGTCCCGATGAAACCCGCGCCTTCGATCATTTTCTTCACCGTCGCGTCCGGCGCGGGTTACGGCTTGCTGTTCTGGCTTGGTGTGTTGAAGCCGCTTGGGTTGTTGCCGGCGAGCAGCCTGTTTGGCGCCACCGCGGCCATCATCGCGTTGGCGCTGATCACGGCGGGGCTTTGTTCTTCGCTGCTGCATCTGGGGCGGCCTGAACGCGCCTGGCGCGCGCTGTCGCAATGGCGGTCTTCCTGGCTGTCGCGCGAAGGGGTGGCGGCGGTACTGACCTTCCCGCCGGCGGTGGTTTTCCTGATTGCGCTGGCGCATGGCGAAACATCGCTGATGCTTCCCGCCGGGCTGCTTTCGGCTGTTGGTGCTGTGGCGACGGTTTATTGCACCGGCATGATCTATGCGTCGTTGAAGCCGGTGAAGGAATGGCATCATCCCATGGTGGCGCCAGGCTATTTGCTGTTTGCCAGTTTCTCCGGCGCGGCGCTGCTGGCGATGCTCGCTGGCTTCTGGGGCGGCGGTTTCTTTCCCGCGCTGGTCGCTGCCGCACTCGGCATGGCGGCACTGATGTTCAAGCGCGCCTATTGGGCGAGTGTGGATGCCACACCGGCAGGCAGCACGCGCGAAAGTGCCACGGGGCTTGGCTTCATCGGCAAGGTGCGCCCGCTGGAAAGCCCACATACGGAAAGCAATTACCTGCTGCGCGAAATGGTGTTTCGCGTGGGCCGCGTGCATGCGGTGAAGCTGCGGACCATCGCGCTATTGCTGGGCTTTGCGCTGCCGGCCTTGTGCTTCTGCCTTGCGATCATTCTGGGTGGCGGGCTTGCCATGGCGCTTGGCGCCATCGCCACCGCTTCCGCGCTGGCAGGGCTTCTGGTGGAACGCTGGCTTATCTTCGCGGAGGCGACGCATACGGTTGCGCTGTATTACCCGGCGCAGCGCTGAAATACCTCAGCGCTACGCCCCGCGCAGCCGCCACAGCCTGTTCAGCACCGGCCATAATAGCCCGGCTGCTGTGATGCACAGTAAGGTCATCGCAATCGGGCGCGTGGCGAACATGCTGACATCATCGCCAAAGATGATCAGCGATTGCTTGAGCGTTTCCTCCATCTTCCCACCCAATACCAACCCCATGATCAAGGGCGCGGGCGAAAATCCAGTGCGACGGAACAGAAAACCCACCACGCCTGCCACCAGCATGATGACGACATCACCCATGGATTGATCCGGCCCATAGGCGCCGATGATGGAAAGCACGAATACGGCAGGCCAAAGAATTGCTGGCGGCACCAGGGAAATCCGCGCGAAGAACTTCGCCATATAAAGCCCAAGCCCAAGATAGAACAAATTGGCCGCCAACATCGAAGCGAATACGGCGTAAAGCAAAGTGGGCTGTTCCGTGAAAAGATGCGGCCCTGGCCGCACCCCCTGCACAATCAGCGCCGCCAGAATAATCGCCGTGGTGGCACTGCCCGGTATCCCCAGGGCAAGGGTCGGCACCATGGAACCACCCACAGCAGCGTTATTCGCAGCCTCAGGCCCGGCCACACCTTCAATACTGCCCTTGCCGAATTCCTCCTTATGCTTGGACCAGCGGCGCGTTTCATTATAGCCAATCAGCGCTGCCGTTGTGGCGCCCAAGGCCGGCAAGGCGCCGATGAAGGTGCCAATACCGCTGCCAATCCAGATGGAGCGATTGCATTTGCGAAACTCCGCCATGCCCGGCACGCGTGCCGCATCCATGGCGATGATCTTTGCTTTCTCCGCCCGTCGCACCACCTGATCCAGCATTTCACCAACGGCGAAAAGCCCGATCAGCACAGGAACGAACTTGATGCCATCGGCCAATTCATCAATACCGAAGGCAAAGCGTTCCGTGCCTGTGGTCAGATCCATGCCCACAGTTGCCAGCAAAACGCCAAGCGCGGCGGCAATCAGATTCTTCACCGCGCTATCGCCGCCAATCGCCGCGCACATGGAAAGCCCGAATACCGCCAGCGCGAAATATTCCGGCGGGCCGAAGGAATAGGCGGCGCGGGCCAGCAAGGGTGCTGCAATGATCAGCACAATGATCGAGAATATGCCCCCAATCGCTGAAGAAACCGCAGACATCCCAAGCGCCAGGCCCGCCTGGCCCTTTTCCGCCATCTTATAGCCTTCAAGCGCCGTTGCGCTGGCGGAAGGATCGCCTGGCGCATTGACCATGATGGCGGTGATGGAACCACCGAAATTCGCCGCGCAATAAATCGCCCCCAGAAAACAAATGGCCGGTATCGGCCCCATGGCGATGGTCATCGGCAGCATCAGCGCAATCGTGGTGCTGCCTGAAATCCCTGGCAGCGCGCCCACAAAAATCCCAAGCACGGTGCCAAGAAACACCATCAACATGACCCAGGGATCAAGCAGAATGGCAAGCCCGCCCAAAAACCCTTCCATCACTCAAAACCCCAATACGGTGATAAGCCAACCCTTTGGCAGGGTCAGACGGAAGATTTTCACGAAGACCAGCCAGATGGTGATGCCCATGCCGAGCGCGGAAAGCAGCAGCATGGGCCAGGGCGTGCCGCCCCAAAGCAACCCCACCACCAGCAGGAAAACCGGTATCGCCGGGATCATCCCGACAATCTCCACCAGGGGCAAAAACCCAAGACAGAGCGCAAAAATCAGCCAGGCGCGGGATGAGATACGCGGCGCATCTTCCTCACTTGCCGGCGATGCCGCCGTCAGCCCCAGGATCAGCGCCAAAAGCAAGAGAATTGCCGATACCAGGCGCGGAAACTCCACCGCGCCAAGCCCGGGCAGGCCAGGCGGCACAGGATCAAAGGTGAAGGTTGCAGCGATGGCGGCCAGGGCCACCGCTGCAATACTGGCGGCGATGGCGTGATTTGGGTTGCGCGCTGGGCGCATCAACGCAGCAAGCCAAGCGCCTGCAGCGCTTCCCGTCCGCTATCATGGAATGCCTGAAGCTGCGCACCCCAGGCCGCGCGGCCCACCACGCTATCGGGCGATTGTCCCGTGTTTTCCAGGTAGGATTTGAAGATCGGGCCAGACATGGCGCGGATCAGCCCCTGTTCCAGCCGCGCCACGCGATCTTCCGGT
>JBIIIE010000153.1:0-6575 GCA_044235135.1 Roseomonas sp.
GGCACCAGACCATGAAGAACCGCATCCTGCTGGACAATCACTACCTGCCAGGCGCGCTTCAGGCCGAGATCGAAGCCTTTGTCGAGCACTATAACCATCGCCGATACCACGAGAGCCTGAACAACCTGACCCCGGCTGATGTCTATTTCGGCAGGGGGCAGACCATCTTGCTGGAGCGTGAGCGCATCAAGCGCAAAACCATCCAGCACCGCCGCTTGATGCTTCACCAAAACGCAGCCTAACCTTAACCGCAGATGGGCCAGATACTCCGTTACACAGCACGCCAAGCGGTCTCAAATCATTTGACGACGGACACATGCTCGCCGCCGGCGAATGGCGACCGACTGCGGCAGCGGAAAACCCGCACACCATCGGCTTTCATATCACGGCGCTTTATTCTCCCGTTGGCTAGTTGTCCTGGGAGCAGATCGCGCGCGATTGGGAGGCAGCGCAGGGCAAGGCCGAGGATCTGAAAACCTTCCGCAACACGGTGCTGGGCGACACCTGGCAGGATCGTGGGGAGGCGCCGGATTGGGAACGCTTGGTCGAACGGCGAGAGGATTTCCGGCTGGGTGTTGTGGCGCAGGACGCGCTGGTGCTGACAGCGGGCGTCGATGTGCAGGATGATCGGCTGGAATGCGATATCTGGGCCTGGGCGGAGGGTTACTCCTCCTGGCTGGTTGATCACATCGTCATTGCTGGCAGCCCGCGCGAGCGTGCGCCCTGGGATGCGTTGGCGGAATTGCTGGCGCGTGATTGGCCGCGCGCCAATGGCGGCGCAATACGCATTGCCAAGGCCTGCGTGGATACCGGCGGGCGCGATACGGCGGCGGTCTATGGCCATCTGCGCCGGCTGCGCGATCCGCGCATTGCGCCGACCAAGGGCGTGGATGGTTGGAATAGGGCTCAGCCGGTGCAGGGGCCGACGCCCGTGGATGCGCTGGTGGATGGACGGAAATTGCGGCGCGGCCTGAAGCTTTGGACGGTGTCGGTTTCGACCTGGAAGGTTGATCTCTATCGCCGGCTTTGGCTTGGGCGTGGCGAGGCGGCAGAATTCCCACCCGGCTGGGTGCATCTGCCGCAAGGGATTGAGGTTGAATGGGTCAAGCAGTTGGTGGCCGAGCAGCTTCACCAGGTGAAGGACCGTCGCGGCTTTGTGCGCCAGGAATGGGCCAAGCTGCGGGACAGGAATGAGGCACTGGATTGTGCCGTGCTGGCGCGTGCGGCGTTGTGGTTGCTGGGTGCGGATCGGTATGGCGAGCGCTTCTGGCAACGGCTGCGCGAGGATATCGCGAATGCGCCGGTGGATGTGCCGCAGGTGGTGGAGACCGCCGCGCCAATCGCTGCGCCAAACTCAGAACCACCGCCGCTGATGCGCCGGCCCGGCTGGCTGGCGCCGCGTGGCGGTTGGTTGCGGTAACCAAATCAGAAAGAGAGGTGTTTTTACTCTCCGCCGCCGCCATCTGCTCCATCGTCGGCATTAATGCCACCGGCTGTGCCATCGCCATCCGATGAGCCCGCCGGAAGTTGGAAGATGATTTCTAGCGTCACGATGAAGGCGAGTATTACGAAAATCGGAAGCAGTAGGACTGGAGCAAAAAGTGCGCTCATAAGGGCCAGACCAGTGCCGATAAATATAGCCCACCGGCAGCTATACAGCCCGGCGGCCACGATATCCAAAATTCGGAGATATAGCGAAGCACCGAACATGAACTGCCCAACCTTTCTTGGGGCTAATGGTAATCACCCAAGGAATTAGGTGCAACCGTAATTGAATGCCACACGGCTATCAGCCGCGCTGATCCATTTCGGGAGGAAATCACGAGTAACGGGGAACTCCACGCGCGTGAGCGCGAGGATCTGGCGCTGCATGTAGAGCGCTGTGCCGAGCGCTATACGGCGGTGCGCGCGGAAATCTGTGGCCTGCGCAAACAGACGCGGCGCATTGAGGCCGCGATATGGGGCATCGTTGCCGTGCTGATCGCGCTTGGCGCGGGCGGGGCGCAGATCCTGCCGATCCTACGCGCGCTGGCGCGCGGCGCGGGCGGGTGATCAGCCTTGGACCCCGCCACCCTCGCCTGGGCGCTGGCGCAGCCCGCGGGCAGCCGCGCTGCTGTGCTGGTTGGCGCCTATACCGGCGGCGTCACGCGCGTCACCTTCGAAGGCCGCACGGTTGAATATCGCAGCCTGGATGAATTGGCCCGCGCTATCGCGGCGCTGCATGGCGCGGAGAACGCAGCAGCGCGCCGCCCGGGCGTGACGATCGCAAGCTTTTCCCGTTCCGGATGAAGGGGCGCAACCCCGGTCCGACCATGCAAAGGCGTCCCCCATATATAGGGGGATTGTTTTTATCCTCCTCTCGAAAGGAGGCACCGCCGCATGCTCGAAATTCTCGTCCTGCTCTGTCTGGCCTATCTCGGGTTTGGCGTCTTTCTAACCGTGAGCCCAATCATTCGGGATAGCGTTTCCCTAAAACTGCACCCCGAAAAAATAGACGACAAGCGCGTCCTGCTGCTCAGGCGGGTAGTTTCCCACCTGGCAATCGCCCTTGCATGGCCCAAGCTGCTGCCGCGCACGGTGGGACCCGTGCAAATGCAACTATTCCCCAAATTGGTGTTCAAAAGCGGCTTACTGATCTCCATCCGTGCAACATTCAAGAGTTACCGGAATCCCGAAACAAAGGCGCGTATTATCCTTTCCTTGGTTACGGAAAAACTGAGGCCTTTACACCCTCCGGTTAAGCGCAAGAGGCGCAGCTTCCTTGACGAGGACGAGCCCGACCCTTCGCCGTGATCCGGAGGGCCCCGCCAGTAGTCGCGCCACCTGCCACGGCCCCATCGCGCTGCTTGATACCATCTCCGGAGCCCCCACCGCATGAAACACCGCCTGCGCGCCGCCTGGAGGGCCCTCGGGGCTACGCGGCAGCGCAGGATAATCGTGCCTCAAGCTGGGCGGCCTCGGGTGCCTGCGGCTGGCGGGGCGGCTGCGATAGGCCCGCAAGCCGCGTGGGCTGACATTCATCACGCGGCAAAGCCGATCAACCGGAAAGGCACCGCGCTGTTCTTCAACGAACCTGAACCTCACGGCTTTTGGCTCGCGAAGAATTTGTTCTCGCTGTCTTTAGGGTTACGCAGGTCCAGAAATCCTCCGTATTTCAATTCGCCACTTTGGTCCCATGGGCGCTGACGCCGGACAAACTCTAACTCAAAATGATCCAATTTTCAGGGAGCAGAGCATTTCAATTTTTGGAGAAACGAAAACAAATATGCCCTGCATACTGAAGTTTTATTCGATTAATGTCTTGAATCGATAAAGATGCCGACTCCGCGATCTTTGGCGCAAAGTTATTGCTCGGAAAATATTCAGAAACAAATCCTTTTAGGCGAACAAACTCAGCAAGGTCCGCCGCATTCATAGCCTCAGGCTGCAATAACGCATCTATGAGCAAGTTGAGTGGCGAAGCATTTTTGAAATACTGATGAAACATTGTATTCTTCGCCTTAACTCCAAAAAGAGCAAAATTTCTTAACGTTAAAGTAATTCCATCAATGCCTGGCCGCAACTCCACAGGACGCAGACCAGCCTCGGATGCGATGGAGGCAAATCCCATATAAGTAAAATTCCAATAACTTCTCGAATGGAAAGGTTCTAGCTGCGAAACAGACCCGATGAAGCTGCCACCTGGGCGCAGGACCCGACGAATTTCTTGCAGGAGCTTCTCAGGATATCGGACGTGTTCAAAAACTTGGCGAGAAAATACAACATCGAAATGCTGATCGGGAAAAGGAATGGTCACGCCATCATAGGTGATAAAGGTACAATCTGTTCGAGTGCGGCTTCTCACTTCTGGACTACTCGCAATGTCCAGCCCAATCCAATCAACGCCGGCGCGTATTTCACGCACCTTATCGAAAGATCTACCATCACCGGCACCAAGATCCAAGAACCGCAGAGGGCCATCGCCCCTAAGTGGTAACAGCATATCGTAGGCGTCAACTTGACGGGCATGATCATTGGGAATTGCTGCCAGTACAACGCAGGTGCGGATCATGGGCGCCTAGTCACCCGTAATCAAGCTTGGCTCGCCAGCCTTGGAGGCGATAGAATCTTTAGTCTCCCAGCCCCAAATCTCGTCCCCGCCCATTTTCAAAAGAAGGCGAGCCCCCCAGTCCCCCAAAATCATCTGTGGAGAAGGTGTCCCAGCCGGTACTCTGCCCTTTAGGCCACGTTCCTCAAACATGATGACCGGACGTTCGCGGCAAAGAGTTGAACGACCGCCCAACAAAACAAGCGCCTCAAATCCTTCTACATCAATTTTTATAAAATCAAGATCGGAGAAATCAGAATCATCCATTGTGAAAACAATCACGTCATCTCCCGAAGAAAGACTGCGAGCGCCTACATTGCCAGGATCTCGGGAATAAGGCATTAAACAAGCACTGCCGCGCTTATCCGATAAGGCCAAATTATAAGCCGTAACATTGGACAGCGCCCGAGCGGAAATAATTTCGAGTAAACACGCATAGGTGTCGGCAGCCGGTTCAAAAGTGACGACTCTCCGAAAAATACGGGAAAGGCGATTGGCAGAAGTACCGATGTGGCCGCCAATGTCCAGCGCAAGCCTGCGACGTGCCACGAAAGAAATAGCGCGCACCAAATTGTGCTTCTGATAGTCAGCCACGCGAGCGCCACGCTTCCGGGCAACATAAGTGTCGGCATCCGGAACCTTCGAGCCATGTACTTCTTGCATCTCCGTACACTCCTAGTAATTCTTTATACTTCTTTCTTTTTCAAAGCAACCTTGCTCTGCAATTAGGCTTGGAGTTCTCCAAATGGGTGCATAAATCCCGAACGTCCAGAAAGACTTGACTGAAGGCACCAGGTTCTAGCATACAATCCTTCAAGATCAACTGAGAGGTCGGCTGATTGTGACCAAAGTCTTTGATTCCGGTCGTTACTGGGAAGAGAGGTATCGGTCCGGCCGCAATTCCGGCGCCGGGAGCTACGGCAGGTTAGCCAAATTCAAAGCAGCATTCCTGAATGATTTTTACAAGAGCCAGGGCATAGCTTCGCATATCGACTTTGGTGTGGGCGATGGTAATCAGCTGAGTCTTCTGACGCCGGCTTTCTACACCGGCGTGGATGTGGCGCCGACGGTGATTGAGCGGGCACGCGAACGCTTCGCGGAGTTTAAGAATTACCGCTTTCTACTAGCATCGGAGCTGGAGGGAGTCGATCGCTGTGATCTTTCTTCTTCTATCGATGTGATTTACCATCTGATAGAGGATCAGGTTTTTGAAGCGTATATGCGGCGCCTTTTCCTTTTTGCCAGGCGGTTTGTGATTATCTACTCCAGCAATATCGAAGGAAGGCCGGGGGCGGTGCATGTTCGCCATCGTCGCTTCACGGATTTCGTCGAAGCCAATTTGCCGGAATGGCGCCTAGTGAAGCATGTGCCCAACCGTTATCCTTACGATCCAGCCCGCCGGAACGATACATCATTCGCCGATTTTTTTGTCTTCGCGGCACGCGGAGAAGAGTTGCGGCCATAAGAAGATGAACCATACACCCTTCGCGCCAAGCGGGTCGCTTCTGCCCGTAACAATATCATTGACAGCCATCCGGTCACGCATTCATCGGCTCGAGGCTGTGATACAGTCCCTTCGGGCGCAAACTGTTCAGCCCGGAGCCATCTTTTTATCGCTGTCAGAAGATGCATTTGCCCTAGATGAGGGGGTCCCTCTGTCTCTTCTTCCGGCGGGATTGAGGCGCATGGTTGAACTGGGCCAGTTGAACCTGCTGTTTGTTCCAAACACGGGGCCATATCGAAAGCTTTTGCCGATACTGGAGCGTGCCGGGGGGCGGGAATTTCTGGTGGCAACCGCGGATGACGATACGATTTATCCTCCGGATTGGTTGGAGGGACTCGTTAGGACCTATGACCATACACGTTGTGTAGTAGCGTATCGTTGTCGAGCGATGCGAGTTTCCGGTGGACGCTTCGCACCCTACCATCAGTGGCACCGCATGCCCGTCGATAAAGAGGCTTTTGGCGAAGTGCCGCAAACGCGACAAGGCCTTTTCACCCTACCTACGGGCGTTCACGGGGTCTTGTACAATACGAGGTTCTTCCCTGATTTAGATTTGTTGCAGCGATTGCAGAAAATCGCCCCGCTACAGGATGATCTCACCTTTCGGGCAGCCACGATGTGCTACGGTATTAAAGCGATTAGAGTGGCTGACGCTGGCGTGTTCACGGCCTCAGGAAAATTCAGGAATGCAGGGGCGGATAGTGAGACCTTGTTCAGCGCGAATAAGAGCGATAACATTCAGGCTTGGTCGGCGATTATGGAACTTCTTCAAGTTCAAGGCCACCTCCACATTGATAATTTGTTAGTCGACCGAAATTAGACTTGAGGGGTCCTGACGCTTGAGCGCCAACGCTAAGTGTGTCCCCCTACGGTAATCACCTGACATAGGCCACCGACGGAACCGGGCGCGGACCGTAAGAGTCTGCGCGCCCGGTTCACGGTGGCCGGACCGTGTGGAAGCGGGTTTGATGGCGTTGCGACACA
>JBIIIE010000154.1:0-6571 GCA_044235135.1 Roseomonas sp.
GGCGCCATTGAAGGCATGGATGTGGCGCGCATTGGGCAGAATGGCATGGGCAGTGTCTATGCCGGGCCGGAACAGGCGGCGGCCACCTGGCGCGCCATGTCGGCCTATGCCGATAAGGGGGGCGTTGCCGTCTTTGGCCGGCCCCCAACCGAGATGAAATGCGCCGGCGCGCCGCTGAAATACGCCTTCCTGACCGATGACACGCTGCGCCGACGCGGCAATCGCGACAAGGCGGAATTGATCTACAATGCGCATGTCAAAACGCTGTTCAGCGTGCCGATTGTCGCCGAAAAGGTGCGGATGCTTTACGCTGAACGCGGCATTCGCGTGACGCAGGACCATGTGCTGCGCAAGATTGACCTTGATCGGCGGATTGCCACCTTCCGCACGCCCAATGGCGATGATGAACAGCGCTATGATTTCATCAATGTCGTGCCGCCGATGCGCGCGCCGGCGGTGGTGCGCAATTCACCGCTGCCCTGGCAGACCGGGCCTTGGGCCGCGGATGGCTGGGCAGAGGTCAACCGCCATAGCCTGCGCCATGTGCGCTTCCCCGAGGTGTTTTGCGTGGGCGACATTGCCGGCGTGCCCAAGGGCAAAACCGCTGCCAGCGTGAAATGGCAGGTGCCGGTTGCGGTGGACCATCTGATCGCCGCCATCCAGGAACGGCAAAGCCAGGAAAGCTATAATGGCTATACTTCCTGCCCGCTGATCACGCGGGTTGGCCGGGCGATGCTGGTTGAATTCGATTACAACGACAATCTTGTGCCGTCCTTCCCCGGCATCATCGCCCCGCTTGAGGAGCTTTGGATCACCTGGATCATGAAGGAAGTGGGCTTGAAGCCCACCTATCTTGCCATGCTGCGTGGCAAGGCTTGAAGGAGAAACATCATGAAAGATCTTGATCTTGCCACGCTGATCGCCGTGTTTCAGGAAATGCTCGGCTGGACCTTGTGGCCAATCATTGCGCTCGCGCTGCTGGCGAGTGTGGCGTTTCTGTGGGTTGTGCTGCGTGATCGCAGCCTGCTGTCGCGCCGCCTGGTTTGGGCGGAAATCTGTGGCCTTGGCGGTGGCATTGCCGCGGTGCTGATCATGCAGCGCGTTACCCATTCAGGCTTCGCGGATTTGGGCGGCCCGATTGATTGGCTGCTGGTTGTTGGGATTTTCGTCTTTGGTGCTATTGGCGCCGCGCTTGGCTTCTATGCGCTATTCGGCCTTTTGGCGGGCGGTAGCCGGAAGGCAGCGTGACATTCAGCAAGGAAGGAAAACATCACATGACACGCAATATCGGCAGCATTGATCGCGCGCTCAGGATCGGGGGCGGCGTGGTGCTGCTGGCCCTCGGCGCCTTCGGCCCGCTTGGCTGGTGGGGGGCGATTGGGCTGCTGCCCATCGCCACCGCACTGATCGGTTGGTGCCCGGCCTATCCGCTGCTTGGCATCAATACCTGCGCCAGCAAATCCGGCTGAAATCGCTTCAGCCGAGCGATGGCAAATGGCTCGGCGTAATGGACCACACCTTGCCTGCCGCCGGTGGCTCACACCACAGCGGCAGGGCATTGGGTGTGCGGACATTCGGCGCATGGCCAAGCGCCAGGCGTAGCGCACGAAACAGCGCGCCATGCGCCACCACCAAAACCGGGCCGGGCTTGGCGGTGGCGCGGTTCACAGCCGCCACGGCGCGGTCATGCAGGGTTTGAAAGCTTTCCGCGCCTTCCGGCGTGAAGCTGCCTTCAATCCAGCTATCATACCAATCGCCCATGGGCCGGCCTTCTTCCACGCCAAAGCCCACTTCCATCAGCCCTGCATCGGTTGCCACCGGCAGCGCCAGTGCTTCGGCCACAATCTCCGCCGTATTCAAAGCGCGGCTGAGCGGTGAGGCGATGATGGTCGCAATCCCGCGATCCACCAGCGCCAGCGCCGCGCGGCGCGCTTGGGTTACGCCAACCGCATTCAGCGGAATATCCGTATGGCCCTGGCTCAGCCCTTCGGCGTTCCAATCGGTTTCGCCATGGCGGAGGAACCAGAAGGCGGTCGGGTTCAGGCTCACGCTAGGCCTTCCGCCTTCATGGTGCGTTGCACGGCGGGGCGCGCATTCATGCGCGCATAATGCGCCGCGACATTCGGCGGCAACGCCTTGTTCAGCCGCGCCGCCCACCAGAAGCTGACGTAGAACAGTGCGGTATCGGCGAAGGAATACGTGCCGGCGAGCCATTCGCGGCCTTCCAGCGCCTTATCCATCATGCCAAGGCCCTTCTGGAAAATTTCTTCGCCGCGCGCCTTCACCGCTTCATGATCGGCTTCTGTCGGCGCGAAATTCGCTGGGCGGAACATGCGCGAAAAGCCCTGCATATGCATGGTGGCGACGCAATAATCGGTTGCTTCCAAAGCCCGCGCCTGCGCATCCGTGCCGGATGGCATCAGGCCGGCTGAGGGAAAGCGCGATGCCAGCCAGAAGGCAATCGCCGGATATTCCGTCAGCACCGAACCATCATCGCGTTGCAGCGCCGGCACCTTGGATTTCGGGTTGACCGAGGTGAAGCCCGGCTGGAATTGCGCCCCTTCCCGCAGATTGACCAGCACCGCTTCATAAGGCGCGCCAATTTCTTCCAGCATCACATGGATGCCGATGGAACACGCCCCCGGCGCATAAAACAGCTTCATGATCGCAACCCCTTCCGATGATTATTCTAATTGAACAAGGACGAAACCGAGCTTTCTTCGCTGATCCGCTTCATCGCTTCCGCCAGCAGCGGCGCGATGGTGAGCTGGCGGATATTGCGCGAAACGCGCACCGCTTCTGTCGCCTGGATGCTGTCCGTCACGGTCATCATTTCAACCGGTGCCGCGCCGATCCGCGCCACCGCACCACCCGAAAAAACGCCATGCGTCACGTAAACCCCAACGGACCGCGCGCCATCCTTCAACAGCGCCTCAGCCGCGTTGCAGAGCGTGCCGCCGGAATCGACAATATCATCCACCAGCAGGCAATCACGGCCATCAACCTCACCGATCACATTCATCACTTCGGAAACGCCGGCGCGCGGGCGGCGCTTGTCAATGATGGCAAGGTCCACACCCAGCCGCGCCGCAATGGCGCGCGCACGCACCACGCCGCCCACATCGGGGGAGACGATCATCAATTCCCGGCCCGCATAGCGTTCCTGAATGTCGCGCGAATAAAGCGGTGCGGCGAAAAGATTATCCACCGGAATATCGAAAAACCCCTGGATCTGCGCCGCGTGCAAATCCATGGTCAGCACGCGGTTGGCACCCGCTGCCGTGATCAGGTTCGCGACCAGCTTGGCGCTGATCGGCGTGCGGGGGCCTGATTTCCGATCCTGCCTGGCATAGCCGAAATACGGGATCACGGCGGTTACGCGCCGCGCACTGCCGCGCTTCAACGCATCCAGCGTGATCAGCAATTCCATCAGATTGTCATTGGCGGGGTAGGAGGTGGATTGGATGACGAAAACATCCTCACCACGCACATTTTCATGGATTTCGACAAAAACCTCCAAATCCGCGAAGCGCCGGATGGAGGCATTGGTGAGCGGAATGCCGCAAGCGGCGGCTACAGCTTCAGCCAAGGGGCGGTTGCTGTTGCAGGCAACAATCTTCATGCCGGGGGGACTCCGCACGCAGGGGCAATGAGATAAGACGGTGTGTTACCTAGCAATGTGACGCTTTGGTGTAAATCGCACGCGCCAGATTACGCATCCTCCAGCTTTGCCGAAAGCTCCAGCCATTCCTCCTCCAACCCCGCCACTTCCTTGGCAATGGCGGCGCGGCGGGTATTGGCCCAGGCGATATCCTCGGGTTTGAAGCGGGCATAGGTGTCAGGGTCGGCCAGGCGCTTTTCGATCAGCGCCGCTTCCTTGCCGAGCTTTTCCAGCGCCGCTTCCACCGCCTTGAGCCGCGCACGCAGCGGTTGCAAAGCGGCGCGGTTTTCCGCCCTTTCGCGCCGGGCTTCGGCCCGCGCGCCGCCTGACTCACCCCGCGGCGCAGAACCCCGCGCCGCTTCGGCCAGCAGGGCGCGGTAATCATCCAAATCGCCATCAAAGGGCGTTACGCTGCCATTCGCCACCAGCCACAGCCGATCCGCCATCAATTCCACCAAATGCGGGTCATGCGTAATCAGCACCACCGCGCCGGGGAAATCCGTCAGCGCCTTCACCAGCGCATCACGCGCATCAATATCCAGATGGTTCGTCGGTTCATCCAGAATCAGCATATGCGGCGCATCGCGCGTGGTCAGCGCCAATAACAGCCGCGCCTTTTCGCCGCCCGAAAGCTGCGCGACGCGCGTTTCGGCCCTATCCGCATCCAGCCCGAAACGCGCCAATTGCGCGCGGCAGGCGGTTTCAGTCGCCTTCGGCAGCGCGGCCTGCATGTGTGACAGCGGCGTGCCGGCAAGGTCCAATTCTTCCGCCTGGTGCTGCGCGAAATAACCCACGCGCAGCCGCTGATTGCGGAACACATCGCCACCTTCCGGCGCCAGCCTTCCCGCCAGCAGCTTCGCCAGCGTGGATTTGCCATTGCCATTGGCGCCAAGCAGCGCCACGCGATCTTCCTGATCCAGCCGCAAATCCAGATTGCGCAAAATCGGCGGCCCGCCATACCCCACCGAAGCGCGACGCAGCGACAGAATGGGCGGCGCCAGCGCATCCGGCGCGGGGAAGGCGAAATGCACCGGCTGGTCTTCCACCAGCGCTTCCACGGGCGGCAGACGCTCCAAAGCTTTCAGACGCGATTGCGCCTGGCGCGCCTTGGTGGCCTTGGCGCGGAAGCGATCCACGAAAGCCTGAATGCGCGCCCGTTCCGCCAGGCTTTTCGCATTCTGCGCCTGTTGCTGCGCCTGGCGTTCCGCGCGCACCCGCAGAAAATCCGCGAAATTGCCGGAATAGAGCGTGATGCCCCCGCGATCGAGATGCGCAATGGCATCCACGCAGCGTTCCAACAAGCCGCGATCATGGCTGACCACAATCGCCGCCCCCGGAAACCGCGCGAGCCAGCCTTCCAGCCAGAGCGTTGCCTCCAAATCCAGATGGTTGGTGGGTTCATCCAGCAACAACAAATCCGGTTCCAGAAACAGCGCGCGCGCCAAGGCAACACGCATCCGCCACCCACCGGAAAATTCCGAGAGCGTGCGGGCCTGCGCCGCCGCATCAAAACCAAGCCCGGAAAGCACCGCCGCGGCGCGGGCCGGCGCGCTATCGGCGCGAATGGCGATCAGCCTTTCATGGATTTCAGCAACGCGGGCGGGATCAGCGGCGGTTTCCGCTTCCGTGAGCAAGGCCGCGCGTTCTTCATCCGCCGCCAGCACGGCTTCCAACAGGCTGGCCGCGCCCGCAGGCGCTTCCTGCGCCACATGGCCCATGCGCGCGCGGGCCGAGAGACGAATTTCCCCGCCATCCGGCTGCAATTCACCGATAATGGCGCGCAGCAGCGTGGATTTGCCGGCGCCATTGCGCCCAATCAGGCCAATCTTGCGCCCATCATCCACCTGCAAGCCTGCACCTTCCAACAAGGCGCGCCCGCCGAGGCGAATGGTGAGATCTCGGATAGCCAGAACAGTCATGCGCGCGGGTTGTGGCTTACAGGGAGGGAGGCGTCAAAGGGGGGGGAGGGGGAAGGGCGATGGCTCGATCGTGATTGCCGGTAATTAATCTTTTAGCCCTTGTGGTGGAAATGAACCGCTGATTACCCTTGCAGATACGCAATCAATCGGAACGCAGGGAAATCCATGCCGTCTTTGGCTTTGCTGGCGCGGTGCTGTGGCGCGCTGATGTTGGTTTTTCTCGCCACCGCTTGCGAAGGGCCGAATTGGCAGCGCGATAATGCAGGTGGGTCGATTCGTGTCGATGACCGGACGCCGATAGACCCATCCCAATTGACGGCTAATCTGGCTGAGGTCCTGGCTGGGCTGCCACTAAAAGACGCCAAGCGGGCTCTGCGCGATAATGCTGTGCAGCACGATAATGTTATCATTACGGATCGCGGCTTTGCCAATGCCCAGCGCGTTATCGCGCCCTACTCATATTTCGGCGAACACGTATTCAGCCAGTTGCGGTCGCGCGATTCGTTTGATGCCTGGGTGCGCGGACGCCTGCCTCAAGCCAAGCTGGTCGAATTCGCGGACGTCATTCCTGTGATCCATCCAACCACCGCCACACGGGGCTATGTCGCAACTGTAATGGTGACTGATCAACAGGACCGAAAATTCCGCTGCGCGATGGCCTATGCTGGCTATGGTGGCCCTCGACTTTCGGCAAGTTCCACCGACATCTTTCGCATGGAGGAACTCAAATCCACACTCCAAATCATGCTGTGTACGACAAACGCCTCAGCCGCCTGGTTGCATCAGCGCATGCAGCGCGTGATGTTTTGAGGGTGGGGGGCCAAGGTAACAAGTCCGGGTTTGGCGCGCAGCCGCCACACCAACCCTGCGCGCGCCGCTGGCTTTCGCCAGCGGCCACCCCCCGGCGGGGGTTTGGGGGCAGCGCCCCCGATCCACCCCCCAAAACACCTGTTCTTGACGCCCCCCCGCTCTCCGCGTAAACCAGATCGGA
>JBIIIE010000155.1:0-6557 GCA_044235135.1 Roseomonas sp.
AAAGGCCGGCAGGTTCAGCACCAGCGTCCCGCCCGGTTGCAGCACGCGGTGAAACTCGGCCAGAGCAAGCCCCGGTTCCACGGCGCGGTGGCAAAGCACATCCAGGCTGACCAAAGCGCCGAAGCTGCCATCGGCGAAGGGCAGGCAATTGGCATCCCCGCCTGCGGTGAGCGCGCCCGATTTGGCCCCCGCGCGCCGCGCGGCTTCCGGGTTGTAATCAAGGCCAACCAAGGCGCGGCCAAGCGTGCCGGCCAGCCGCCGGAGCAGCCCACCCGTGCCGCAGCCGGCATCGAGCAACGCCCCGGGCGCCCCAGGGCGGCGTTGCAGGGCTTGCAGGGCGCGCAGGTGCAGCGCGCGGTACCACCACATGCGCTGCTCCACCGCATCCATCAGATCATATTCGGCGGCTTCCACGGGAACTTGTTTCGCATTGCGGCGGGGCGGGAACAAGGCGAAGCGGGCTTAAGCCCGCCTTATTTGCCTTGCATGAGGCCCATTATCAGCCGAGACTGCGCCCAATAATCATGCAATCGCCATCACCCTTGCCCGCGCTGCACCGTGCGGGCGCCCTTGCCGGGGCCACGCCAGACCAAGCTGCCCAAAGCCACCTTCCGCATGGCTGAGGCGCCCAAATCCGCGCTCAGCGTGCCGACCGGGGCCGAGACGCTCCGCGGCATCGGCATTATCTTGGTGGCCTATATCGTGATTACCGGCGCTGATGCCGCCATCAAATGGGCGCTGCCGGAAGTGGGCGCGGCCATGGCCATGATCTGGCGTGGCGTGGTGGGTGGCATTACGGTTGTGATCCTCACGCGCGGGCGGGGGCTTTTCCCGAATAACCGCCGGCTGCTCGCCTGGCGCGGGCTGCTGCATTGCTGCGTCTCCGTCACCTGGTACTGGGCCTGGGCGCGGGGCATGCCGCTGGTCGATTCCTATGCGGTCGCCTGCGCCACACCTTTGCTCATGACGCTTTTCGCTATTCCGCTGCTGGGCGAGAAAGTTGGCTGGCGGCGCTGGACTTCCACCATGATCGGCTTTGGCGGCGTGCTGATCATGTTGCAGCCCTCGGGCGATTTGTGGCGCATCGAAACCGCAGCGCTATTGGGCGCGGTGGTGCTGATGGCGGTGACGCGCATCTGGACACGCATGCTCTCGGTGAGCGACGGCCCGGCGGCGATCGCCTTTTGGCTGATGATGGCGCATATCCCGATGGGCTTGCTGTTCCTGCCGGCCTTCCCGCCGCCAGCATTGCTGCCTTCCACCGATATCATGCTGCTGCTGGTGCTGTTTGGCATCTTCAACGGCATGGCGCATTTGCTGTTCGCGCGCGCCTTTGCGCTGGCGCCGGTTTCCGTCCTCGCCCCCTTTGAATATTCACCCCTGCTGATCGGCGGCGTGATCGGCTTTCTGATCTGGGCCGAGGTGCCGGGCTGGATCACACTCGCCGGCGCATCGCTGGTGGTGGCGGCAGGGCTTTACAATGTGCATCGCGAACAGGTGAGGCGGGCGCAGGAAAGATCACGCATGAAGGATAACGCCTGATGGCGCTTCGGCATGATATCCGGCGCGGGGCGCTGCTCATGCTGGGGGCGACCGCGCTTTTCACCATCATGTCCGCCATGGTGAAGGAGATTGCCGAGAGTATTTCCTTCATTCAGATCATGTTTTTCCGATCTGCCTTCGCGCTGCCGGTGATTTTCGTGATCGTGGCGCGGGGCCGGCAATGGGGTATTTTGCGCACGCGGCGCTTTCCTTCCCATCTGTTGCGTGCCTTCACCGGCACCATGGCACAGGGCTGTTCCTTCTTTGCGCTGACCCTGCTGCCCTTGGCGGAGCAAACTGCGCTTACCTACACCACGCCGCTTTTCGTCACGCTGCTGTCCATCCCGCTTTTGGGGGAGAAGGTCGGCATTCATCGCTGGTCCGCGGTGATCTTGGGCTTTGTCGGCATTATAGTGATTGCGCTTGGCCAGGGCGCCTTTCAGGGCGGCGGCTGGCCGGAAGAGGCGGTGATGATCGGCATGGCGGTGGCGGTTTCTCAAGGGGTTTGGTCCGCACTCACCACGCTTTTGGTGCGCAACCTTTCGGCGACGGAAAGCTCCACCACCATTGTGTTGTGGCAATCCTTGCTGATGACAGCCTTTACGGCCGTGGCGCTGCCGTTTTTCTGGACCACGCCAAGCGCCTGGGAATTGCTGATCCTGATCCTGGTGGGGCTGGTTGGTGGGCTGGCGCAGGTGATGCTGACCGAAGCCTATGCATCAGCCGAGGTATCCTCGCTTGGGCCTTATTCCTATACCTCCATCCTTTGGGCGGTTGGGCTTGGCTGGCTGATCTGGGGCGATATGCCCACCATCGCGACCATCCTTGGCGCGCTGCTGATTGTGCTTTCCGGGCTTTACATCCTGCACCGGGAATTGGTCCGCGGGCGGATGAAGCGCCAAGGGCAATAGGCAGGGCGCCGACTTGTCTTTCCGCCAAAGCGGCGCAAGCATGACGCGAAGCGGGGGCGGTGACCCTCCGCACAGGAGGAAGACATCATGGATTTTTCAGGCAAGGTTGGGATTGTGACGGGTGGCGCCAATGGCATTGGCGCGGCAGTGGCGCGGGGTTTTGTGGCACGCGGCGGCAAGGTGGTGATCGTTGACCGAGACGCCGCCGCCGGTGAGGCCTTGGCCGCATCGCTTGGCGCAGCCGCGCTGTTTCGCACCGCCGATGTCACGAAATCCGCCGATGTCGCGGCCTATGTGAAGGCGGCGCAGGATCGTTTCGGCGCGATTGATTGCTTCCACAATAATGCCGGCATTGAAGGCCGCGTCGCACGGCTCGCGGAATATGATGAAGCGGTGTTTGATCAGATCATGGCCGTGAATGTGAAGGGCGTATTTCTTGGCCTGAGGCATGTGCTGCCGGTGATGATTGCCGCCGGCCGTGGCGCGGTGGTGAATACCGCCTCCATCGCGGGCTTGGTCGGTTCACCCGGCATGGCGGTCTATTCCGCTTCCAAACATGCCGTGAATGGCTTCACGAAAAGTGTCGCGGGAGAAGTCGGGCCGCATGGCATTCGCGTCAATTCTGTCTGCCCGGGTCCGATCGCAACGCGGATGATCGAAGAAGTCTCCCGCCAGGTGTCGCCCAATAATCCGAAAGGGGTTGAGGAACGCTATGCGGCGGGGATACCGCTCAGGCGTTACGGGACGGCCGAGGAAGTGGCCAATCTGGTGCTGTTCCTGCTCTCAGACCTCGCCAGCAATATGACGGGCGGCGAATATACCGTGGATGGCGGGCGCACCGCCGCACCGGCTGGGGTTTCGGGCAGCACGACGCAGTAAGGGGCGCAGTCACGCGCCCTCGGCGGCCTTCGCCTTGGCCTTCGCGGAACGCCGACGCCATTGCCGGATAATGAAGAAAAGCAACGCCGCCAAGGCAATGCCCGCAATGGTCCAACCGAGCCTTTCAGGCCCGATCAGCGCACCCAAAAACCAGCCGGCAGCGACAAAGCTGCTGGCCCAGATGCCGGCAGCGATGAAATTCAGGATCGCAAAGCGCCCCCAATTCAGCCCAGCCAAGCCACAAGCGGCAGAAGCAACATTGCGGATGCCGTAAAGGAAGCGAAAACTCAGGATGAACCAGGTGCCGTAGCGGTGCAGCAGCACATTCACACGGGCGACTTTTTCCTCGGCACCCTTGATGCGGCGCACGACCCGCGGACCATAACGCCGACCCAGGGTGAACCAGGTTTGATCGCCCAGAAAAGACCCGAACCAGACCGCAAAAAGCAGCCACCAAGGATTGACCGCGCCCGTTGCCGCACCAAGGGCAGCGGCTGCCAGAACGAAAGTCTCACCTTCAAAAAATGCCCAGATAAAAGAACCCAGATAGGCGTAGTGCCCCCAGGACTCCCAGATTTCTGCCAAGACACCACCCCCGGATTTTGGCTATAACTGCCCCCTATTGGTGAAAAGGGGAAGGGGCGACCCAAAATCAGCGCAGTCCCATTCGTTGCAAGGAAGTCTCGTGTCGCAAATACCGGAACCGGCCCATGGCCAAATGTTTGACGCCTTTGGCCGACCACCCGTGCCCGATCTGGTGGTGCCAAGGGCCATTCTGCCCTTTCATTTGGATGAAAGGCCGGTGCGTGGCCGTCTGGTACGGCTTGGGCCTTTGGCCGATGCCCTGCTTTCCCGGCATGATTATCAACCGGCGATTGCGCACCTTTCGGGTGAGGCTATGGCGCTGACGGCAGGCTTGGCGGCGGCGCTGAAATTCGAAGGTTCCTTCAGCCTGCAAGCCAAGGGCGATGGCCCGGTTTCGCTGTTCCTCGCGGATTGCACCAATGCCGGGGCGCTGCGCGGCTATGCCAAGGTCAATCGGGAAAGGCTGGCCGGGCTTGAAGCGCTGAATGCCGCGACGCTGCTCGGCAAGGGCTATCTGGCCTTCACCTGCGATCAGGGCCCCGATATGGATCGCTACCAGGGCATTGTTGCCATTGAAGGCGAAACCCTGACCGATATGACCGGCGAGTATTTTCGCAATTCGGAACAGCTTGATACCTATGTGAAGCTCGCTTGCGCAGAAACGCCCAATGGCTGGCGGGCTTCAGCGCTGCTGATGGAACGCGTGGCCGGTGCCGGATGGCTCGATCAGCAGATGGATCAGGAACAGCAGCAGGAAGCCTGGCAGACCGCGACCATTCTGGCGCGCACCATCAGCAACGATGAATTGCTGGATGATGCGCTTTCGGGTGAACAGCTGTTGCATCGGCTATTCCATGCCGAGGGCCTTCGGCTTGATCGGCCAAAGCCGCTATCCTACGGCTGCCGCTGTTCGCGTGAGCGTTTGCTGAATGTGCTGGGTGGTTTCAGCACCGATGATCTGGACCACATGGCCGATGAGGGCACCATCACCATGACCTGCGAGTTCTGCAATTACGATTTCCGCTTTGATCGCAACGCGCTGCCGGCGCGTGAGGCAGGTAATTGACC
Organism: Roseomonas sp.; assembly: GCA_044235135.1. GTDB lineage: Bacteria > Pseudomonadota > Alphaproteobacteria > Acetobacterales > Acetobacteraceae > Neoroseomonas. The sequence goes on from JBIIIE010000155.1 coordinate 4,986, forward strand.
ATGGCTGTGCTGACCAAACGCCGCGCCTTCCTGACGCTGCCCTTTCTGGCCGCCTGCGCCAATGAACAACCGGCGGGGCCTTACCTGCCACCAGGGCCGCCAAGCTATGGGCATTTGACGCCGCTTCGCCTCAAGGTGGGCACGCTGGACATCAAGCAACCTGAAAGCGGCACCGCACTGATGGTGCAGCAACCCGCGCCCTTGCTGCCTTCAGATGTCATGCTCCGCATGGCGCAAGATCGGCTGAGCGCCACGGGCGGCCCCGGTGCGGCGCGCTTCGTCATTCAAACCGCGCGGCTGACGCGGGAGGTCGCCAGCGCCGCCGGCACCTTCAGCCCCGCATCAGAGGTTTTTCGCTGCATCATGCGCTGTCAGCTGGAAATCATCTCAGCGGAGGATGCGGTGCTTGCCTCCGCCGCCGCCGAAGTGAGACGCGAAGTAACCGGCCCCACGCGCGATGATGCCGAACGCGCGGCACTCGCCGAACGAGTGGTGAAACTGGCCGGGCAGGATATGAATGTGGAATTCGAATTTCAGGTGCGGCGCCATTTGCGCGCCTGGCTGCAATTGGTGGCCGCCCCTGGTGAGAGCCTGCCGCAACCCGTTGAACGCGAAGCCCTGCCGCGTTCGTGATACGATAAGCACCAAAGGAGAGGCCACATGACAGACCATCCCCTGATGCAGGAAATCGCGCCCATCCTGCCTGAGTTGATCGCCATCAGAAAGGACATCCACGCCCATCCCGAATTGGGCATGGAAGAAACGCGCACAGCCGCGCTGGTGGCCGCACGCTTGCGCAGCCTTGGCATTGAAACCACGGAAGGCGTTGGCCGCATGGGCGTGGTGGGTACGCTGCGCGGCAGCCGCCCCGGCCAAGGCGCCATTGGGCTGCGCGCCGATATGGATGCGCTGGCGCTGACTGAAATGACGAACCTTCCCTATGCGTCGCAACACGCGGGGAAAATGCATGCCTGCGGGCATGATGGGCATACCGCCATGCTTCTGGGCGCGGCTGAGCTATTGGCCAAGAAGCGCGATTTCGCCGGCACGGTGCATTTCATTTTCCAGCCCGCCGAAGAAGGCCGAGGCGGTGCGCGCGCCATGCTGGATGATGGGTTGTTTGAGCGTTTCCCCTGCGATTCCGTCTATGGCATGCATAATATGCCGGGCCTGCCGCTGGGCCATTTTGCTTTATGTGACGGGCCGATGATGGCCGGTTCCGGGCGCTGGAAGGTGCAGTTTCGCGGCACGGGCGGGCATGGCGGCAATTCACCCCATTTGGCGAGTGATATCACGGTCGCGCAGGCGAATTTCATCACCGCGCTGCAAAGCATTGTCAGCCGCAATGCGCCGGCGCTGGAAAGCGTTGTGATCAGCGTGGGTCATATCTCCGCCGGTTCGGTGGACGCGCTGAATGTGATGCCTTCAGAACTACTGATCGGCGGCACCATGCGCGCCTTCAACCCGACCATGCAGAAAATGCTGGATGATCGCATGCGCGAAGTGGCGGAACTGACAGCCCGCATGCAGGGCGCGAGTGCCGAGGTGACGCTGTGGTGGGGCGCGGCACCG
>JBIIIE010000005.1:0-21627 GCA_044235135.1 Roseomonas sp.
AGCACCAGAAACGCCTCGTTCAATTCGCCAATCTCGGGATGGGCTTCTTCCACCACGGCGCCGAGCGCTTCAAAGCGGCGCACTTCGCGCGCGCAAATTTCCTCGGTTTCCCGGTCCATCGAAATCGCGCCACCAAAACGCGCGGTGAAGGCGATGCGCTTTGGAGCCTCGGCCTCCGCTGCCACCACCGCGGCAACATAGGGGCGTGCCGGGGCTTCCCAGGTCAGCGGATCAGCCAAATCCCAGCCCGCCATGCTGTCCAAAAACAGCGCCAGATCGGGGATATTGCGCGCCATCGGCCCCTGCACCGATAGCGGCGAATAGAGATCATCCGCCGTGCCGCGCGTCACGCGCCCGGGCGAAGGCCTGAGCCCCACCACGGAACAATAGGTCGCGGGGCGGCGCAAAGACCCTCCATGATCCGACCCATGCGCCAGCCACACCTGCCCCGTCGCCAGCGCCACCGCACCACCGCCAGTGGAACCACCGCAGGTGAGCGACGTATTCCAGGGATTACGCGTGCGCCCAAACACCTCATTGAAGGTGGAGCCACCGGCGCCGAATTCAGGCGTATTGGATTTGGCAATGACAATGCCGCCCTTGCGTTCAATACGCTCCACCAAAGGGTGGCTTTCGCGCGGCACGTAATCAGCGAAGATCGGGCTGCCATAGGTGGTGCGCACGCCAGCCACTTCCGCGAGGTCCTTGATGGCAACAGGGATACCGCCCAGCCAGCCAGCTTCCCCTTCCGCTTCGCGCCGCTTGCCTGCCATCAGCGCGCGGGCATGGTCGCGCGCACGGTCAAGGCAGAGTGTGGGGAGCGCATTCACCGCGCCATCCACCGCGGCGATACGCGCCTCTGCCGCGTCAATCAGGTCAAGCGGCGTGATGTCGCGCGCTTTCAGCCTGGCGGCGGCTTCCGTGGCACTCAGGCGGATCAGTTCTTCGGACATTTGGCTTTCCCCCAATCACTACACAGGCTATCAGACATTCCTCTCAGGAGAAGACCCAGCATGTACAACCCGCCCCTGTTTCGCGAAGACCGTCCCGAAATCCTGCACGCCATTCTGCGTGAGGCACGGCTGGCGATTCTGGTGAGCGCAGGCGCGGATGGCGTGCCGGAGGCAACCCATTTGCCGCTGCAATTCGCTGCCGATGAAGGGCCGCATGGCACGCTGTATGGGCATTTGGCCAAGGCCAATCCGCATTGGCGCGCGCTTGCCACATCTGGCAGCGCGCGCGCGATTTTCATGGGGCCGGAGGCTTATGTCTCCCCGTCCTTCTACGCCTCCAAAAAGGAACACGGGAAGGTCGTGCCGACCTGGAATTATGTCGCGGTGCATGCCATCGGCACGGTTGAGGTATTTGAAGATGCGGCGCGGCTGCATGCGCTGGTGGATCGGCTGACCAATCATCACGAAGCGCCACGCGCCGAGCCTTGGGCGGTGGCGGATGCGCCGGAAAGTTTCATCGCGTCGCAACTCAAGGGCATTGTTGGGCTGCGCATGGAAATCGAGACGCTGATCGGCAAGCGCAAGCTCAGCCAGAACCGGCCCGAACAGGATCAGCACGGCGTGGTGGAAGGCTTGGCAGGCAGTGAGGATGCGCGGGACCGCGATGTGGCGGCGCTGATGCGGCGGGGTGCCTGAATACGCCGCTTACAGCGCTGCCTCGGTACCGAAGCGCGGAATGAACACTCGCCCATCGGATCGCAGGCCGGGGTTCGGCTGAAGCCCGGCGGCAGCGCGGGTGACTTCGGCGATCAACCGCGCCACTTCACCTTCCAATTCAAAAAGCCGCCCGGAATCGCCGGGCCGAAAGGCGGCGGTCGCGCGCACGCGCAATTCCTGCCCGGCAACGCCGGTGGAGCACGCGACATGGAGCGTTCCCTGGCCCTGCAGCACCACACGCCCGGTCACGCAGCGTTGGGAAGGCGCGTCTGGAATCCACACCAGCCGCATGCGCGCGACACCGCCCGGCGCGCTGGTGCGAACGGTCGCTTTGCTCGCCTCAAAGCCGGCGGCCACGGCGGCTGAGGCAAAGCCATCCGGCACCGTCACGCCGTGATCATTCACCGCAACCGTGGCCCAGCTTCCTTGGCCGGGCAGGGTATAGCGGACGAAAAGCTGGCTCAGCCCATTGCGCGCAATCGCACCTTCATCGGGCGGGCCAACCGCGCGCACCCAGGGGCCAACGCGCAGGGGCAGGCGTGCCGCCACTGCTTGTGTTCTCTCCGATGGTTGGGCCGGCGCCACGGCAACGCCGCCAGGTCCGGGCGGTCCGGGCATGCTATCGGGATAAAGCGGCGTGATCGTAACATCCGGGACCGGCGCTTGGGTCACCGGCTGCGCTTCGGGCGGCAGCTTCTGCTCCGCACAACCCAGCAGCACCGAGGCAAGCAGCAGGGCGCATGCGGCGCGGCGCATTACACGCGCTCACTGATCTTGATGGCGATCTTGCAGCCGGTCTTGATCGCGGCGCTTAGCAGCCGATAGGCCGGCGCCTGTTCTGCTTCATGTTCAAGCCCCGTGTCGCGGTGTTCAAGCTCCTCGGCACGGAAGCGGGCGATATCGGCGCGGAGCGCTGCCTCATCATCGCCAAGAATGTCCTCCTGGGCGCGGTAATGCTCATCAATCGCTTCTTCCACGGCAACGGTGCAGGCCATGGCGCCGCGATGGCCAAGCAGCGCGGTGGCCGCCCCAAGCGCGAAGCCGGCCACATGCCAAAAGGGCAACAAGGCCGTGGGGCGCACGCGGCGTTCCCCGATCAGGCGGGAAAACGTGTCCAGATGGACCTGTTCCTGCGCCTTCATATGTTCGATCAGCGGGCCGTATTTGGTACGGCCCAAAACCGCCAGCTGACCCTCATAAATGCGCTTGGCGCCATATTCGCCGGCATGATCCACGCGGATGGTGCGTTCCACCACCTCCCGCGCCGTTGGGTCGCCGGGCAGGCGGTATTCGGCGGTTTTCTGCGTCATGCTCTGGCTCCTTGCCGGGCGAGGCGGAGCGCAAGCGCCCCAAGGCCCAATCCATACAACATATTCATTGCCGCCATTGAAATGGGAAGGCCGGGGATGAGAAAAGCCGGCGCATCACAGGGCTTGTTCGGGATGGGGGCCAGGCTTTTCAGCATATCCTCGATGCTCATCGCCCCCCCGGCGGTGGCGGCCTTGCAGCCCGCAAGCGGTGAGGGCCAGAAGCCTTGCTCCACCCCCAAATGAAAACCACCCACAACGCCGGAGGCGATGGCGGCAAGCCCAGCCAAGCTTAGCAGCAGCCCGGCTTGGCGCGGCAGCACCAGCGACAAAGCCGCAAGACCCGCCGCTGCCCAATAGGGAATGCGCTGCCATAGGCAGAGCTCACATGGCGCCAGCCCCAGCCAGGTCTCGCTGGCCTGGGCCAAAAGCGGTGCGGCGGCGGCCAGGGCCAGGATGATCAGGGCGCGCTTCATGGCGCAAGAGATTGCGCGCCACGGCGTTGCTTGCAACTGGACCCGTCTCGCTGAGGGCTTTAGGCTATTCACAGGCAAGGGAGATCAGCCATGCGCAAGCTTTGGGGCCGGACCAGTTCCAGCAATGTGATGAAGGTGCTGTGGCTGATGGAAGAACTCGGCCTTTCCTATGAAAGGATAGATGCCGGCGGCGCCTTTGGCCGCACCAAGGAACCCGAATACCGCGCCATGAACCCGATGGGCCTGGTGCCGACCCTGCAGGAAGAAGATGGCTGGGCGCTGTGGGAAAGCAACACGATTTGCCGCTATTTGTGCAATACCGAGGCACCCGATAGCCCGATCTACCCGCGTGATGCGCGCCAAAGGGCGGCCGTGGAAACCTGGATGGATTGGACGCTGGGGCATCTGACGGCGCCCATGGTGACGATTTTCTTCACCCATGTGCGCCTGCCGGAACCGGAACGCGATTGGAAGGCGGAAGCCAAGGCGCGCGAAGATGCGGGTCGGCTTTGGGGCATTGTCGAAAAGAAACTGGAAGGGCAGCGGTTTCTGTGTGGCGATGCGCTGACACTGGCCGATATTTCACTCGGCTGCTGGGTGCATCGCTGGCATGTGCTGCCAATCGAACGCCCGAACCTGCCCAATCTGCGCGCGCTTTATGATACGCTGCTGACGCGGCCCGGCTTTACGCGCCATGTGGCGCTGCCGCTTGCCTGAAGGATCACATGCCATGACCATCACAACAACCAGCCATGCCGAGGCTTCCGAATTCATCCGCGGGCTGCGCCCGTTTTTCGAATATCGTGATCTTGGCATCAAGGGAGCGACGGACGGCGCCTTTGGCGCGCATGTCATTCGCGCCATCCCCGGCGCCCACGCCACTGGGCAATGGCACACGCATAATCTGAAGTTTCAGATGTTCTATGTGCTAAAGGGCTGGGTGCGCTTTGAATATGAGGATATTGGCGTGAAGGAATTCCGCGCCGGCGATAGCTGCTATCAGCCGCCCTTGGTGAAGCATCGCGAAGTCGCCCATTCGGAAGATCTGGAATTGATCGAAATCACGGGTCCGGCGGAGTTTGAGACCAAGGACGTATGAACCACGCCTATAAGGGCGGGTGAGCCAGGAAGAATCAACATGTCACGATCCGTGATCGTGCTTGGCGCCGGCATGGTCGGCGTTTCCATCGCACTGCATTTGCAACGCCGTGGCGCAGAGGTGGTGGTGCTGGACCGCGCACCCCCTGGCGAAGGCGCTTCCTTCGGCAATGCGGGCCTGATCCAGCGCGAAGCCGTCTATCCGCACCCCTTCCCGCGCGATATCGCGACACTTTGGCGCATGGCGCAGAACCGATCGGTGGATGCTTCCTATCATCCCTCCGCCTTGCTCAGCCTTGCCGCGCCCTTGTTCAAATATTGGTGGCATTCGGCGCCATCACGCTATCGGCCCATTGCGGAAGCCTATGCGCGGCTGATCGTGACCTGCATTGATGAACATGTGGCGCTCACACGCGGGACCGAAGCCGAATCGCTGCTGCGCCCCATTGGCTGGATGCGGCTCTACAACAACCAAACAGCCATGAACGCCGCCATTGCGGAAGCCGATATGCTGAAGCGCGAACAGGGCGTGAATTACGCGCTGCTCGATCAAGCCGGGCTTGCGGCGGCGGAACCACATCTGTTGGTCAAGCGCCTTGGCGCCATTCATTGGACCGATCCGCTTTCGGTGAGTGACCCGCAGGCGCTGACATTGTTCTACGCCAAGCGCTTTACTGAAGCCGGCGGGCAAATCCTGCGCGGCGATGGCATGAGCCTGGAACGCCATGGCGCGGGCTGGCGCGTGCAAAGCGCGGATGGCGCGCGGGAAGCAGCGCAGGTTGTCGTGGCGCTTGGCGCGGCTTCCGCGAAACTCACGCGCCGCTTCGGCTATGCGCCGCCGCTTTTCGGCAAGCGCGGCTATCATCGGCATTACCGCATGCAGGGCAATGCGGTGCTGCATCGCGGCTTCATGGATGCCGACAGCGGCTTTGTGCTGGTGCCGATGCGCGCCGGCGTCAGGCTGACCACAGGCGCTGAATTCGCGCCCGATGATGCGCCGAAAACCCCGGTGCAATTGGCGCGCGCCGAACCACTCGCGCGCAAACTTTTGCCCTTGGCTGAAGCGGTCGAAGATGATCCCTGGCTGGGGGTCCGGCCCTGCACGCCCGATATGCTGCCGATCATCGGCCCCCTGCCAGGCCATGCCGGCGCTTGGTGCGCTTTTGGTCATGCGCATCAGGGCTTTACGCTGGGGCCAACCACCGGGCGCCTGGTCGCCGAGATGATGATGGGCGAAGCACCCTTCATTGACCCCAAGCCCTATGATCCAGGGCGGTATTGAGGCTTGATACCTTCGGTGTGCGGCGCATATCAGTGATCCATGCGGCGATCTTGCCGGAATTTAATCGGATTATTTGATGATAGCGCTGCCCACGCCTCAGCAACTCCGCTATCTAGTGGCGCTCGCTGAATATGAGCATTTTGGCCGTGCGGCATCGGCCTGTGGGGTCACGCAATCTACCTTGTCAGCGGGCATGATCGCGCTTGAACGCCAATTGGATGCGGCGATCCTGGAACGGACTGGCGCCAAGAAGCCCGTTTTCACGCCTTTGGGCGCCGAACTGATCCAGCGCGCAAGGGTCGCCCTCGCCGCGCTCAATAGCTGTGTAGAGACAGCGACCGCAGCACGGGAACCGCTTTCCGGACCGATCCGCCTTGGCGTGATCCCAACCATCAGCCCCTTCCTGCTGCCGCGCCTGATGCCTCGACTACGCGCTGATTTCCCTCGCCTTCGCCCCTGGCTGCGGGAGGATTTGACCGAAAGGCTCATCGAAGCGCTCGAATCGGGGCGGCTTGATTTGCTGTTGCTCGCGCTACCTTGTGATTGCGGTACGGCGGAAACCCTCAGTATCGCCGAGGACCCGTTTCTTTTGGCCTGCCCGGCAAATCATGCGCTGGCTGAACGCGCTGCCATCGCCCCGCGTGCGCTTCTGGATGAAAAACTGCTGCTGCTGCAGGACGGCCATTGCCTGCGTAATCATGCACTTGCCGCTTGCGGTCTTTCGGGGGCATTGGCAGCTGAGGAATTTTCTGCAACCTCGCTCCATACACTCGTGCAAATGGCCGCCAGCGGGCTTGGGATTACGCTCATGCCGCGCTTAGCCGTGACGGGTGGCGTGCTCGCCGGGACCGGCTTGGTGACGCGACCGCTCGAAAATGGCATGAGCCGCCGTATTGGCTTGGCTTGGCGTTCGCGCAGCCCAAGGGCTGAGGAATTCCGCGCGCTTGCGCCAACCATTGCCGCGGTGATGCAAGAACTATAACGCTACCCCTGAAGGAGAAGCGCCAATGGCAGGTTTCGACCTCGGCAGTGTGATTGGGGCGGTCTTATCGGGGGCCGCAGCACCAAGGCGCCGCAGCCCAAGTCTCTCACGCACGCGCATGCCTGCCGGCAATGCGCAGCTTGGTCGCGCGCTGGCGGGGCTTGCCGGCGTTGCTATTGAAGCGCTGCGGCGCAGCCAAACTCCCGCACCCGCGCCACCACCACGGCCTACATCGCATTCCAAAGGCGGGGGCAGCTTCGATTGGGCTGGTCCGGCCAAGGCGGGTGGCGGCACTGCCCCGGTGAAAAAAGCCCCAGGCCAGGGCGGGCTGAAGGATGCGCCCGGCGCCACCAAGCCCGCCGCCGATCCCTGGGCGCCCGTTGCTACCGAAGCCGCAGAAGAACCTAGCGCCGAAAGCGCCGAGGCTTTGCTCATGCTGCGCGTCATGATCGCCGCCGCCAAGGCCGATGGGGCGATAGATGCCGAAGAACGCGGGCGCATCGCCGCGCAATTGGATGGCGCGGGCCTGAGCGCCAAGGCGCGCGATGCAGTGCTGGCGGATTTCGACAAGCCGCAAAGCCCCGCCGCGCTTGCCAAGCTGGCGAGCGACCCCATGCTCGCCGCGCAGCTTTACGCCGCCGCCGTGGTGGGCGCGGGTGAGATCGCGGCAGCAGAACGCGCCTGGCTTGATGAACTCGCCAAAGCATTGAAACTGGACCGCGCCGCGACTGCGGCAATCGAAGCACGGTTGGCATAGGGCAGAAATCATGGATGGCTTGACCCCAGAACAGGCAAGGCTGCGCGACCGGGCGCGCGAATTGGCGCGCGAAGCCGCGGCCCAGGCCGCCGAGACCGATCGCTCCGGCGCCTATCCCTTGCCCATGGTGCGGCGCATGGCGGAAGCGGGCTTTACCGGGCTGACCGTGCCGCGTGAATGGGGCGGGCCGGGCGGCGATTATTTCGACGCTGCCCTGGTGATTGAGGAATTTTCCAAAGCCTGCGCGGTGTGTGGCCGCATCGCCGTTGAAGCCAATATGGGTGCCATTGGCGCCATCATGGCCTATGGGACGGATGCGCAGAAGCGGATCGCGGCGGATTTGGTGCTGGCCGGCGATAAGCCCGCCATTCTGATCACGGAACCCGAAGCCGGTTCAGCGGCGACGGAGATGACCACGCGCGCGGTGCGCCATGGCGATACCTGGGTGATCAATGGCCGCAAAACCTGGATCACGGGGGGCGGCGTTTCCCGCCTTCATCTGATTTTTGCTCGCGTCATTGAAGATGGGCGCGATCAGGGCATTGGCGGCTTCCTGGTCGTGCGCCAGGGCGATGGCCCGCCGCCCGGCATAACCTTCAAGCGCATCCCCTCCCTCGGCCTCTGCGGCATGCCGGAAGCCGAGACGGAGATTGCCGGCCTGGAAGTGCCGGATGCCATGGTGCTGCGCCCGCCAGGTGGCTGGGCGCGCGGCTTTGGCCGGCTGATTGATGCCTATAATGGCCAGCGCGTGGGTGCTGCGACCGTTGCCTTGGGCCTTGCCGCCGGGGCCTATGAACATGCGCTTGAGCGCGCCCAAACCCGCCGCCAATTTGGCCGCCCGATTGGGGAGTTCCAGGGCCTTGCCTGGATGCTGGCCGATATGTCCATTGAGGTGGAAGCCGCCCGTGCTTTGGTGTGGCGCGCGGCGAAAAGCGCCGGGCCCAATGGCTTTCCGGACCGCTTGGCCGCCGCCCAAGCCAAGGTACTGGCCGGAGAGATGGCGATCCGCGTGACCAACCAAGCTTTGCAGGTTTGGGGCGCCGCCGGCTATTCGCGCGACAATCCAATGGAGCGCTATCTGCGCGATGCGCGCATGTTCGCCATTGCCGGCGGCACGGCGCAGGTGCTGCGCACTCAAGTGGCCGAACAGATCATGGGACGCAAACTGCCCCAGACGCGTGATGGGTTCTTGCGCATGATGGAAGAGGAACGCCGCGCCGCCGAATAAGGGAAGCGCGATGGGTTGACTTGCCCACGCAGGTTGCTTAGAAGCCGCGCCTTCGAAAGGTTTGACCAATGAAAATTCGTAACTCCCTGAAATCCGCCAAGACCCGTGACAAGAACTGCGTTGTGGTGCGCCGCCGTGGTCGCGTTTACGTGATCAACAAGAAGAACCCGCGGCTCAAAGCTCGTCAGGGCTGAAATTGACCCAGCCTCGGCTGGGATAATGCGCGGTTTTGCAGGGGGCTTCGGCCCCCTTTTCGTGTTTGGGGTGGGGGCTATGGGGTAACGACGCCCCCTGCCTTCAATGCAGCTTCACCTGCGGTTGCCCGCGATCTGCGATCATCCCAACCAGCGTGCGCCACAGCACCGGCGCATGCCCATGCAGCGCTGTCTGATGCATCTTATAAAGTGACCGATACATCATCCGCGCGAAATAGCCTTCGATGAACATGCTTCGCCCGACCACAAAGCCCATCAGGCTGCCCACGGTGGAATATTTCCCAAGCGAGACCAGCGACCCGAAATCGCGATAGACAAAGGGTTCCACCTCAAGCCCGCGCAGCTTGCGGTCAATTTGCCGATAAAGATGTGTCGCCTGCTGATGCGCGGCCTGGGCGCGCGGCGGCAGATTGCCCTTGCCATCCGGGCGCGGGCAGGCGGCGCAATCGCCAAGCGCGAAAATGTCAGGATCGCGCGTGGTTTGCAGCGTGGGCAGCACCACAAGCTGGTCATTCGGCGTGGTTTCAAGCCCGCCGATATTGCGCAGCACCGGCGGGCCTTTTACGCCCGCGGCCCAAACCACCAACTCGCCGGGGATGACGGCGCCATCGGCCAGCACCACGCCATCGGCGCGCACTTCCGCCACACGGCGGCCCGCCAGCACCTCTACCCCCAGCTCTTCGAGCAACGCGAGCGTGGCCGCCGAAATTCGCTCAGGCAGGGCGGGCAGAATGCGCGGTGCGGCTTCAATCAGGCGGATGCGGACATCCCGTGCCGGGTCAATCCTGTCCAGGCCATAAGCGACCACCGCACGGACCGTGCGGTGCAATTCAGCGGCCAATTCCGTGCCGGTGGCGCCCGCGCCGATAATGGCGACATGCAACTGGCCTGGGCGCACAGGCTCCGCCTGGCTATTGGCGCGCAGACACGCATTGACCAAGCGGCGATGGAAGCGGCTGGCCTGGGCCACGTTTTCCAGCGGCACGGCGTGTTCGGCTGCCCCTGGCGTCCCGAAATCATTGGTCACGCTGCCGATGCAGATCACCAGCGTGTCATAGGGCACGCGGCTTGGAGGCGTGACCTGACGACCCTCATCATCAATGGTGGCGCCAACCAGGACTTCGCGGGCTTCACGGTCAATGCCGGTCATGGGCCCGAAGCGATAGGTGAAATGGTGGTTATGGGCTTGGCGTAGGTAGTGCAGCTCATGCCGATCGCGGTCCAGACTGCCTGCGGCAACAGCATGGAGCAGCGGCTTCCATAAATGGGTGCGGGCGCGTTCCACGAGCGTAACCTCAGCCTCGCCAAAACGCGCATAGCGGTGGCCTAATCTGGTCACCAGTTCCAGCCCCGCTGCCCCGCCACCCACCACGACAATGCGATGCGGCGTCCTAATGGTTTCGCTGGGATTCATACCATTCATTCCGATGATTGGTGCTCATTCTGGCAGAGCCCTGGGCGAGGCTCCGGTCTGTTTCAGAAGCGTAACACCCAACCGCTAGGGATGCCTATGCCTCCTTTCAAGCAAAGCAACAGACCCCTTGCCGACCGCAAAGGCGTTAAGCCGGAATGTCACGGTAAACAAGGTCGCGCCTGAAGGATCAACCCAGCAAATCACAATATCAGGCGAGTTTATCAAACCCTACCGATTTTCCCGCAATGGGGGGGGCGCTGGATTTTGACGAAGCGTCTTCCCTTGGCGGATTGGGGATACCAGGTCGGGCTGCGCTGGGGCCATCTCCAGCAACTTTCAGAGCCCGAACATCAGGAGGCAAGTCAGCGCCTAAGACCACGAACGCCCTGTAGGCTTCGATTTCACGATTCGTCGGCAAGGAAGCAGCCAACCGACCGGTTGCATCACGGAACTCAATCACAACCATACCCAGGTCAGGATCAATCCGCAGCCGAGGGTTTGGGGGCCCGATCTCAGGCGCGTCAGTCACAGAGGCAGAACCCACAACTTCCCCACCGGAACCCATCGGCGTTGAGCGCCTGAGGGAATCCTGCGCAGGAGGTTGACGAACTGCAATATCTGGAGACATTGACTTTCTGACCCTTCAGACCCCGTTTATCGCAAATCCATTGAGATGCTGTCAACAAAATTATGAATCAGGCCAGGGTTTTGCAGGTACGACAGATGGACACTCCGTTCCTTTCAAGATAACTTAACAAGATCGCCTCCTAAAATATTGATTTAGAGTGGGTTTCGCGTCCAGTTGGTCCATACCCAGGCTGCCGGGAACTCAAGAATAGACCAATTTGTCATGCCTCGGCAGTCCGCGCCTTCTGAACCTCTCTCAATGGTGCTTGGCCCACCCTGGTCAGTCTCCTAAGTTTTACAGTGCCTTCGCGAATGTCACATCCTGTGTCGCGGCCAGGGCTTCATAGGCCGCGCGAACCTGTGCGGCACCATGCACGCGTTCCAAACGCCGCAGCGTGAAGTGCCCGCGCGCCACAGTGCGGAAATGCTCAAGAAATGCGAGATTGATCACCGCCCCCGCTGCTGCACCAATCAGGGGCGCGGCCTGGGCGGAAAGCTTCAGGCCCACCGGCCCCACGAAACGTGACGCAATGGCCGCGATGAACCCAGGCAGGATGGTTGCGCCAATGCTGCCCTTTAGCGCCTCGGCCAGGGCAATGCGCAGCGCGAAATAGCCGGATTCGGCGGCATCATCAGCGCGCCCGCGCCCGCCAAGCGCGAAGATTTTCAGGCATTCGGCGGAAATATCAGGCCGCGCCAAATCCTCGCCCTCCTCCGCCGCGATGGCGGCGATCTGTCGCAGCAAAACCGTCGTGGAAAAAGGCAATTCCGCCAGCGTGCCAGCCAGCCCAAAGGCACCACCCGCGGCGCCCGTTGCCGCCGCCAGGCCACGATGCAGCCAGGATGAGGGAAGAACCGCGGGCGTCGCAGCGGGGGAGGACCGCAGCGCCGCCACCATGGCTGTGGTCAGTGCCGCGCGCACCGCACCATTCAGCCCACCTCGCAAGGAGTCTGGCAGGCGCGTGGTCAATGCCTCGATCGGGGTGCCCACCGTCGCCGAAAGCCGTGCGGCAAGGGAGGGGTTCTCCAAAGCGTCAAAGGCCGCGCGCAATTCGGCCTCGGCCCGTGGGGTGAGAGGCGGCGGGGTTGCGCTGACCGTCAGGCTCATTGCTACAGGATATAGCGCGAAAGATCGGCGCTGGCTGCAAGGGGGGCCACGCGATCACGCACCATGGCTGCATCCACGGCAACGGTTTCTCCGGCGCGGTCGGTGGCGGTGAAGGAGATTTCCTCAAGCAGCCGTTCCAACACGGTCGCCAAACGCCGCGCGCCGATATTCTCCACACTCGCATTGATCTCGGCCGCCAGATCAGCAATCGCCTCAACCGCATCGGCACTGAAATCCAATGCGACCGATTCCGTGCCCAGCAGCGCAGTGTATTGCTTCAAAAGGGAATGCTCCGGCTCGGTCAGGATGCGGCGAAAATCATCGCGCGACAGCGCCTTCAATTCCACACGGATCGGCAAGCGGCCCTGCAATTCCGGCAGTAAATCCGAAGGCTTGGCCAAATGAAACGCACCAGAGGCGATGAACAGCACATGATCCGTCTTCACCGGCCCATGCTTGGTCGTCACCGTGGTGCCTTCAATCAAGGGCAGCAAATCACGCTGCACCCCTTCGCGGGAGACATCGCCACCACGAAAGCCGCTTTCGCTTGTGCGCGCACAGACCTTGTCAATCTCATCCAGAAAGACAATGCCATTGGCTTCAACATTCAACAGCGCGTCGCGCACCACTGCATCCTGATCCAGAAGCTTGTCGGCTTCATCCTTCAGCAGCGCGGTGCGGGCTTCCGCCACCGTCATCTTGCGGGATTTGGACCGCCCGCCGAACATCTTGCCGAACATATCCTGCAAATTCTGCATCTGCGGCGGCTGGCCACCCGGCAGATCCATGATCCCAATCGGCATGGCTGGGCCGGAATCGGCCAACTGCACCTCAATTTCTCGGCTTTCCAACTGCCCTTCGCGCAGCATGCGACGAAACTTCATTCGTGTTTCGCCTGATGCACCTTCGCCCACCAGCGCGGTCAGCAGGGTTTCCTCGGCCGCCAATTCCGCCTTGGCCTGCACGCCCTTGCGCGCAGCGTCGCGGCCCATGGTGATGGCCACTTCCACCAAATCCCGCACAATGCTTTCCACATCGCGCCCGACATAGCCAACTTCGGTGAATTTCGTTGCTTCCACCTTCAGAAACGGCGCATTGGCCAGCCGCGCCAGGCGGCGCGCGATTTCCGTCTTGCCGCAGCCTGTCGGCCCGATCATCAGAATGTTTTTCGGCACCACTTCTTCACGCAGCCCAGGCGCCAATTGCTGGCGCCGCCAACGGTTCCGCAGAGCAATCGCCACCGCGCGCTTGGCTTCCTGCTGGCCGACAATGTGTCGGTCAAGCTCCGAGACAATCTCACGCGGGGAAAGGTTCACGGTTTCGGTCATGGCGCGTCTCCCGCGCTGGCGGCCAGTGTTTCCAGGATGATATTGCCGTTGGTGTAGACGCAGATATCCGCCGCAATCTTCATCGCGCGGCGGCAAATCTCCTCGGCTTCCACACCTTCCACCGGCAGCAGCGCGCGCGCGGCGGAAAGCGCGTAATTGCCGCCGGAGCCAATGCCGATGATGGCATCTTCCGGTTCCAGCACATCACCCTGGCCGGTCACCAGCAAGGATCGCTTGGCATCCGCCACCGCCAGCAAGGCTTCCAGGCGCCTGAGGTAGCGATCCGTCCGCCAATCCTTGGCCAAATCCACGCAGGCACGTTCCAATTGATCCGGGAAGCGTTCCAGCTTGGCTTCCAGCCGTTCCAACAGGGTGAAGGCATCCGCCGTGGCGCCGGCGAAGCCCGCCAGCACCTTGCCGCCGGCGATGCGGCGGATTTTGCGCGCATTGCCCTTCACCACTGTTTGGCCAAGCGAGACCTGCCCATCCCCCGCCATCGCCACCTGCCCGCCCTTGCGGACGCAAAGAATGGTGGTGCCGTGCCAGCCCAGGGGGTCGTGTTGTGTCTGTGTCATGGGCCAGAAATGGCGCGGCTTGGGCGCCGAGACAACCGCCCCCCGCTTTCGGTTGCATCCCCCCCGCCGTGGGGCGTAGTTAAGCGCCATGAAAACCACCCCGCCCTGGAACCGCCGCGCGGAAATCAGCCGCGAGACCTCGGAAACCGCGATCACCGTCGCCCTTGGCCTGGATGGCGAAGGGCGCGCGGATATCGCCACCGGCATTGGCTTTCTGGACCATATGCTGACCGCCCTCGCCCGCCATGGCCTGTTTGACCTGAAGGTGCAGGCCAAGGGTGATCTGCACATTGATTTCCACCACACGACGGAAGATGTCGGCATTGTCATCGGCCAGTGCCTGCGCCAGGCCCTTGGCGACAAGCGCGGCATTCGTCGCTACGGCGCCGCGGTGATCCCGATGGATGAGGCGCTGGCGGAAGCGGCGGTGGATATCTCGGGCCGGCCTTTCCTTGCCTGGTCGGTCAGCTTCGCCCAGCCGAAAATCGGGGAGATGGATACGGAATTGTTCGAGGAATTCTTCCGCGCGCTCGCCTTCAATGCCGGCATTACGCTGCATGTGACGCAAAAATCCGGCACCAATGCCCATCACGTGGCGGAAGCCTGCTTCAAGGCGCTGGCGCGGGCTTTGCGCGAAGCGGTGGAACCGGACCCGCGCGCCATTGGCGCCATTCCTTCGACCAAGGGTGTGCTGGAAGCCTGACATGCGGGTTTGGACAGTCCATCACCGCCCGACTATTGCGGATAAACCCGCGCGGACGGTCATGGTGCGCGAAGGCTTTTCCTGGTGGGCGGCGCTGTTTCCGCTGTTTTGGTTCCTGGCCAAGCGGCTTTGGCTGGTGGCGGCGCTGTATTTCGCGCTCGCCACATTCATGGGCTTTGTGCTGCCTTCCGGCATCTCGCCCTGGGCGATGATCGCCTTGCAAATCCTGACAGGGTTTGAGGCGCGGAACCTCCAGCGCTGGACGCTTGAACGGGGTGGCTTTCGCCTGATGGGGGTGGTCCAGGGGCGCGATGAGGAAGGGGCGGTCTTGAACCTGGCGGATCGTCGCGCCGATCTGGCCCGCGGGCTGACATGAAGCTGGTGATCATAGATCCGGGTTCGGGCAATCTGGCTTCCGTACTGCGCGCTTTTCAGAAGGTGGCGGCGGAAGCCGGTATCGCCGCCGATATTCGTGTGACGCGTGAGGCATCGGAAATCCTGGCCGCTGATCGGCTGGTGCTGCCTGGTCAGGGGGCCTTCGCCGCCTGCCGGCGCGGCTTGGATGCGCTGCCAGGCGCGGTCGCGGCCCTGGAACAGCGCGTGCGCCGCGATGTTGTGCCCTTTCTTGGCATATGCGTGGGCATGCAATTGATGGCGTCGCGCGGCTTGGAATATGGCAGCACGCCGGGGCTGGATTGGCTGCCGGGCGAGGTAGCGCCGATGGACCCGAGGGGCGCCGATGGCGCCCCCCTGCCCCTGCCCCAAATGGGCTGGAATGGTCTTGCCTTCCGCCCCGGCTGCCACCCTTTGCTTGAAGGCATTGCCCCGGGCGATCAGGTTTATTTCGTGCATTCCTATGCTTTCCGGACGGAAAGGGCGGAAGATGTGGTTGCTACCGCCGATTACGGCGGGCCAGTGACCGCGGCTATTGCCCGCCATAATCTTGCCGGGCTTCAGTTCCATGTGGAAAAAAGCGGTCCGGTGGGCTTGCGTATCCTCGCCAATTTCCTGCAATGGGTGCCATGAATAGCGCAATGACCATGAGCTTCACCCATGATCTGGGGGTGGAACTCGCGAAACAGATATCGGATGCGGATATGGCCGATCTCTGCGAAGCGACGGATGCCGCCATCATTGAAGGCGGCGGCTTTGGCTGGCTGGAACCCCAGGGGCGAGAAGCTCTGGCGCGGCATTTTCGCGGTACTTTGCTGGTCCCGGAACGCGAGTTATTCATCGCCCGCCTTGATGGCCATGTGGTGGGATCGGCCCAATTGGTGCGCCCGCCGCGCCATAATGAAGCGCAATCCTTCGGCGCCACGCTGACCCATGCCTATCTGGCGCCCTATGCGCGCGGCCATGGTCTGGCGCGCATGTTGGTGACACGCGTGGAAGAACGCGCCGCAGCCCTTGGTCATCGCGTGCTGAACCTGGACGTGCGGGAGACGCAAACCACCGCTATCGCGCTATTCGAAGCGCTGGGCTACGTGCATTGGGGCACGCATCCCTTCTATGCCCGCGTGCATGGGCAGACAGTTTCCGGGCGCTTCTACTACAAGCCGCTTGAGCCTGGCCGCGGGCGTTCCACCGGCGCCTTGCTCGACCCCACGCAGTAATGGGCTTTTCGCTTTATCCCGCCATTGATTTGAAGGGCGGGCAGGTGGTGCGCCTGAAACGTGGGGAGATGGATCAGGCTACGATCTATGCCGATGATCCGGCGGCGCAGGCGCGGCGCTTCATCGAAGCGGGATTTTCCTGGGTGCATATGGTGGATCTGGACGGTGCCTTTGCGGGCAAGCCGGCCAATGCGGCAGCGGTGCGCGCGATTATCGCTGCCGTGCCGGGGGCGAAGCTGCAATTGGGTGGCGGTATCCGCACCATGGCAACAGCTGAAGCATGGCTGGAGGCAGGCGTCACCCGCATCATTCTGGGCTCGGCTGCTGTTAAGGACCCGGATTTTGCCCGCGCCGCCTGCCGCGCCTTTCCTGGCCGCGTCGCGCTTGGGATTGATGCGCGTGATGGCATGGTAGCGACCGAAGGATGGGCTGAGACCAGCGATGTAAGCGCGACCGATCTCGCACGCCGCTTTGAGGATTCCGGCGCGGCGGCGGTGATTTATACGGATATCGCCCGTGATGGCATGTTGAGCGGCGTGAATGTCGCGGCAACGGCGGCACTCGCCCGCGCGGTGCGCTTGCCGGTGATTGCCTCGGGCGGGGTTGCGGGGGTTGAGGATATCACCGCACTGCGCGAAGCAGGCGCAGGAATTGAAGGCGCGATTTTGGGGCGCGCGCTTTATGATGGGCGGATTGAACCTAAGCTGGCGCTGGCGGCGGCTGCGTGACCACCAGGCATTATTGCCTGCCCCGCGAGCCGCAACAAAATATGACAGCCAGACGCAGCTTACGCCCCGAGCGCCATATCAAGATCACGAATCAAATCCGCCGCATCTTCAAGCCCGATTGAAAGCCTGACCACATCCGGACCAGCGCCGGCGGCCAAGCGCTGTTCCTCGGTCAATTGCCGATGCGTGGTGGAAGCAGGATGCAGGATCAGGCTGCGCGTATCGCCAACATTGGCCAGATGCGAAAACAGCCGCACATTCTCAACCAGGCGAATGCCTGCCTCAAACCCACCCTTCACCCCAAAGGTGAAAACCGAACCCGGCCCTTTCGGCAAATAGCGCTTGGCGAGCGCATTGAAGGGGCTGCTCGCCAAGCCGGCATAGGACACCCAGGCAACCTTCGCATGCCCCGCCAGGAACTCCGCCACCTGCTGCGCATTGGCAACATGGCGCTCCATCCGCAAATGGAGCGTTTCTATCCCGGTAATGGTCAGCCAGGCATTCATGGGCGACAGCGTGGGACCGAAATCGCGCAGCGCCACGGCGCGCGCCTTGGTGGTGAAGGCGAAATCGCCGAAATTTTCATAAAACTTCAGCCCATGATAGGCAGGCTCAGGGTCTGCCATACCGGGGAACTTACCGTTGGCGTAATTGAACTTTCCCGATTCAACAATCATCCCACCAAGCGAATTGCCGTGCCCACCCAGAAATTTCGTCAGCGAATGGGTGATGATATCCGCGCCATGTTCAAAGGGGCGGCAAAGATAGGGGGATGCCAGCGTATTATCCACAATCAGCGGAATGCCCGCCTCATGCGCAATATCAGCGATGGCACGCAAATCCACGACAATGCCGCCAGGATTGGCCAGGCTTTCGACAAAAATCCCCTTGCATTTCGGTGTCAGTGCGCGGCGGAAATTCTCAGGCTCGGTCGGGTCCACAAAATGACACGTCCAGCCGAGTTTCTTGAAGCTGAGTGCGAATTGCGTGAGCGATCCGCCATAGAGATTGCGGCTGGCCAGAAACTCATCACCCGGTTCAAGCAGCGTGAAGAAGGTGACGAATTGCGCCGCATGGCCAGAAGCCGTGGCCACTGCCGCGCGCCCGCCTTCAAGGCTGGCCACACGTTCTTCCAAAACCGCGACAGTCGGGTTGGAAAGCCGCGTATAGACATGACCGAAATTATGCAGGTTGAACAGCGATGCGGCGTGATCCACATCGTCAAACACAAAACTTGTCGTCTGATAAATCGGTGTGCCGCGCGCGCCGGTGGTGGGATCAGGCGCCGCCCCCGCATGAATGCTTCGTGTAGCAAAGCCATAATCCAGATTGCGCGGCGGCAGCGGGCGATTGCGCGTTTTGCGATCTGCGGGGGGTTCCGGTGGGCGATTGCGGATCAGGCCGGAATTGACGCCGCTCCAGGACAATTCGCCGCCGAAACGGCTGAATTCAATCTTCGGGCAACGATCCATGATCACTTCAAGCCCGGCCGCTTCCGCCCTGGCCGCCGCGCCATCATGGCGCACGCCAAGCTGCGCCCAAAGCACCTTGGCGCCAATGGTAATCGCCTCATCGGCAATACCGGGCAGCGCATCGGCGGCGCGGAAAACATCAACCATATCCACCTGATCAGGGATATCACCCAGCTTGGCGTAGACTGTCTCACCCAGCAGGGTTTGCCCCGCCATGCCAGGGTTCACCGGAATGACGCGATATCCTTTGGATTGCAGGTATTTCATGACGAAATAGCTGGGCCGGTTCCAATTGCCCGAGGCACCAACCAGCGCAATCGTCCTGACACGCTGCAAGATGGAGCGGATTTTCGCATCACTATAGGCGAGTGGCGCCGTTTGGCTCATGACATAGGCTTTCCAAGAAGACGGTGGAACCGCTTTCGGTTCAACTGAACACTACACGGGCTGTGACCAGGGCAGAAGACGAGTTCATGACAGCGCCATCACTGGCCACGCCAATGGACGACCTTCTCTGCCAGAAAAAGCGTTGCCACAACGCTGCCGGCAAAGATCAGCAAGTGATTGCGAATGGCATCCCGCCGCGGGACCATATCCAACGGGGGCGGGGGCGCAACTTCACCAGTTTCTGCTTGCGCGGCTTCCGTCGCCACTTCGGCCGGGGTTAGCGCCGGGCCAAGATAGCGAAAGCGTCGCGCTGCCTCTGCCGGTGCAAGGGCGCTGCCATCCCAGGAAAGCCATTGCCGCACGGCGGGATTCCAACCAAGCGGCACCGGCGCCTGACCGCCATCATCCAAACGCGCCAACCAATGCCAGGGCCGCGCGGTATCCGCGGGCTCCCCCGGGCGGGCGGCATCAGGCCAAGCATTCATGGTGTTTCCCCTTGTGGTTTGGAAAATGATTCCCGATCCCAGCGCGGGATGCAATCATTCCCACTGCCTTGCCCTGACCAGCGCCGCGCCGCAGAGTGCCGCAGAAAGGAAACGCCATGGATCAGGATGCACGGGCGCGAAACCCGCTTTTCGGCCCGAATAGGTTCAAGCTTGGCATTTTCAGCGCCAATTGCGATGGCGGCCTGACCATGAGCCGCGCGCCGGAACGCTGGAAGGCCGATTGGGATGACATCGCCGCCATGTCGCAAATCGCCGATGCGGCAGGCCTTGAATTCATCCTGCCGGTCGCGAAATGGCGCGGCTATCAGGGGGATGCAAATATCTATGGGCGATCGCTTGAAACCCTGACCCATGGCGCGGCGCTTGCCGCCATCACCAAGCGAATCGCGATTTTTTCGACCGTGCATGTGCCGATTGTGACGCCCGCCTTCGGCGCCAAGGCGATTGCAACGATTGATCACGTGAGCCATGGGCGCGCCGGGCTCAATATCGTCTGCGGCTGGAACCAGGCGGAGTTCGATCTGCACGGCATTACGATTCAACAAGATAAACGCTACCAACACGGCCTTGAATGGTTTCGAATCTGGTCGAAAATGCTGGCAGGCGGGCCAGAATTCGATTGGGATGGCGAATTCTTCAAACTCAAGAATTGCCATACCAATCCGGTATCCGTGCAGCGCCCCTGGCCACCCGTCATGTCGGCAGGGTTTTCGCCAGCGGGGCGGGATTTTGCTTCCCAGGCCGCTGATGTGCTGTTCCTGAACGTGACGGAATTGGACCAGGTGCCCGCCTTGCTGGCCGATGTGCGCCAGCACATGGCGCGGCATCAGCGCCAGATCAGTGTTTTCACCATGGGCCATGTGGTCTGCCGCCCAACACGGCGCGAGGCTGAGGAATTCTTTCATTATTTCGCTGAGGAAATGGCGGATACGGCGGGGCAGGCCTATTATCGGAATAATCGCGGCGCCACGGTGGGCACCCCAGGGCAGCAGATCGCGCGGCCCTTTGAAAACCGCTTCACCCGCGAAGGCCGCTTCAAATTCGATGGCGCCTATCCTGGTTCCTACCCCTTTGTCGGCACGCCTGATGACATCGCCGATGAAATGGCGCGCATGAGTGCGACAGGGCTTGCTGGCTGCACCATCGCCTTCCTCGATTACCTCAAGGAAATTCCGTATTTTGTCGAGGAGGTGCTGCCGAGGCTCGAAAAACTGGGGCTGCGTCAACCGGGATAGGCTTGGGCCTTGCCGTAGCCTTGGTTTCACCCCCAAACTTGGCGCAACAACGGAGGCTCAAGACAATGGCGCAAATTACCCGTCGCGTGGCGCTTGGCGCTTCGGCTATGCTTGCCATGCCGGCGCTGGCGCAGCCGCGCTTTCCGGAACGGCCCATTCGCCTGATCATTCCCTGGGCGGCGGGCGGGCCGGCAGATATCGGCTTTCGCATCATGGCGGATCATGCCTCCCGCAGCCTGGGCCAGCCGGTGGTGGTGGAAAATCGCGGCGGCGCTTCCGGCATTCTGGGGGCGATGGCGCTGCAGGAAGCCCGGCCCGATGGCCATACGATTTCGCAAATGCATGTCGGCGTGGTGCGGCAAATGCTGCTCAATCCGCGCCCGCCTTATGATCCGATCAATGATCTGACCTATATCCTGCAAATCACCGGCTTCGTCATGGGCCTGGTGGTGCGCGCGGATTCCCCCTGGCAGAGCCTTGAACACTTGCTGGCCCATGCACGCGCCAATCCGGGCAAGCTGAATTTCGGCACGCTTGGCATTGGCTCCACACAGCATCTGGTGGTGGAACGCATTGGCTTTCAACGCGGCTTGAGCTGGACCCATGTGCCCTATCGCGGCACATCAGACACATTACGCGCGCTGCTGGGCGGGGAGATTGATTTCGCGTCAGAGGCATCCGGTTGGTCGCCCATGGTGGAAGCGGGGCAATTGCGCTTGCTGGCCATTTATACCTCCACCCGCGCCAAGCGGTTTCCGCAGGTGGCAACACTGAAGGAACAAGGCTTGGATATTGTGGTGGACAGTCCGGGTGGGCTGATCGGCCCGCGCGGGATGGATGCCGGCGTGGTGCGCGTGCTGGCGGAGGCTTTCACCGCCGCAGCACAAGACCCCGCCCATATGCAATTCCTGGAACG